>JANOHH010001224.1:0-4976 GCA_031406395.1 Verrucomicrobiota bacterium
GGGGTTGCCCACGGTGTTTCGGCCTTACTTCACCAACATCAGCGGCAATCTTTTCATCTCGGGCTTTGCCGAGATTCAGCGGACCAACGATCTGCCCAGCGGGGCGGCCGGAGTCCCATTCGATTTAGCAAGCACCACTAACCTGTCAACTTTACTTAATTTCCAGCCGGACAGTTTGATCTACGGGGTGCCCTTGGTGGTTGGTACCCACAAGGGGCTGCCGAATTTCAATGAATTCGCCATGGAAAGCGTTTTCACCCTTACCCGCAAAATTGAGTTGGTGAAGTCGGGCCCGGGCGGGCAGAACAAGATCACCCAGACCAACCAGTTCTTTACGTTGAATGCTTACGTGGCCACCGGGGCGGAGTTTTGGAATTCCTACCGCTCGAACTACACCCGGCCCGTTCAAATCCTGGTGAACAACTTCGTCACCCTGGCGCTGACCAACGACAACAATGTGAGCGTCATCAAGAATGTGACCGCGCGGGGTGCCATGACCACCAACCTCTGGCCGCTTTGGCAGGACGGCAGCGGCAACGATCGTTCATTCATGGTGCCGTTGCGGACGAACATTGCCCTGATTTCCGCCCCAATCCAAAAATACCTCCCGGGAAGTGGGAAATTCGTGGACATCAATACTCCCGGCTATGACTTGGATGCCCGGCTATTGTTCCCACGCTGGGGTTTGACCGTCACCAACCGGGTTCAGGCGATGGTCGTGGACAGCCTTGGACAGATTGTTGATTACGTCCTTCTCGGCGACATGAATTCCTACTTCGACGCAGCAACGGAGATCGGACAGGATCCATCCGTCGGCGATCCGACTAATCCATTCAAGCGATTATGGGGCACGAATGCGAGTGGAAATAAGTTGTCCGGCCGCCCCGGCGTTTACCAGCAAATCTTGGTGTCCCGCGGTAGTTTCGGGAATGTCAGTTCCACTGAGTGGAGTGAGGAGGGTTCCTTCACCGGAAACCGGGCCGCTGAAATTGCAAAGTTCAAGGCCTTTTTTACCCCGGATAACCAGGCCACCTACACGGATCCCGAAACGCGCCTGGTGTACACAGGTAGCAACGCAGCCTTGAGAGCGTATGCCCCTTTCAGTCCTTCCGTTACCTTTACGGTGCCGATGAGCTGGCAGGCGAATGATCCTCTGGTGCACTACATCGCGCGTGACCTGCTTTACGTCGAGGAGTCGGGGCAGTCGCGGCGGATCAAACCGCCGGGCGGCACGAACTTTGTGGTCATGGAGAACCTTGGCATCAAAAACAAACGATACAAGCCCTGGCCCACGGAGGTTACATCCAAGACCGACCCGGATGCTTTCAACCTGACGCTCAAGGATCCGTTGATAACTTCCTCCGACGACTGGCAGTTTCCGACGAATGTATTGCCAACGATTGGCTGGCTGGGTCGCATTCATCGTGGCACCCCGTGGCAGACAATCTACCTGAAGGCCTCGGATCTTGGTCTCCAGCCGCAAACTTACTCCACCAATTTGAACAATTCGACGACGTGGGTCAACATTTACGCCGCCTTCGCCAACAAGTGGTCGCGGTGGACCGGGAACCGGGATTTGCGGGAAGGCTTCCTCACGCGCCCCGTTACGGATCGGGTCATGTTCGACGAGTTTACCACCGCGTTCGATGAGAACTCGACCCGGGGGCAACTGCCCATCAACCAAACGGGTCTGGCGGCGTGGTCGGCCTTGCTGAGTGGGGTGGTGGCCCTTACGAACACCGCGTCCGGCCGTCCCGGATTTTCGCCGTTGGTCATCCAACCGGCGGGCTTTTATGATTCGCTCAATCCGAAGACCTGGCCTGCCCTGGTGAAAATTGTGGCGGGAATCAATCGGACGCGCGCCAACCCCAATCTTTTTCCCACCGGAACCTTTCAACATCTCGGAGATATTCTCGCGGTGCCCGAGTTGAGTGTCGGGGCTAATCCTGCCCTCGCTGGAATCGTCAATCTGGGTAGTCAAACCTTTCAAGGCGATTTGTATTGGACCAACGTCAGCCCGTTCCTTTATTTGGGGGAGCCCATCCTCGGCGCGAACGAAAAGCTGGACGCCGCCGGAAGCAAAACCACTCCCAACCAGCAAAAAGGGGTGAACGATGCCGCCTACGAGTGGCTGCCCCAACAGATCCTGTCGCTATTGCGTCTGGGCGAGCCCCGCTTTGTCATATACGCCTATGGCCAGACGTTGCATCCGGCGGCAGATTCCGTCCTCACCAGCGGACCCTATTTCCAGATGTGTACGAATTACCAGATCACGGCCGAGGTCGCGACTCGGGCCGTGGTTCGGGTCGAAGGCAGTCCGAATCCCGTTCATACAAACACGTTCTTGCCGTTGGCGAAGCGTTATCCGCCGCGTTTGGTGGTGGAGAGTTTTAACTACCTGGCCCCGGATTAAGAGGTACACCATGCCGCAGACTTTTAACGCAAAGACGCAAAGGGGCAAAGGGGCAACCAAAACGGAGCCCGGGTGGTCCCACGCTCGTAGCAGTTACCCTTGTAAAGGGAGGTCCGGTTTGTCCGCCGTTCTTTCTGCGGTTCACCTGATGCGACCCGTGCCCGGTCGCGCGCTTTGGCTTGCGCCTCTGCACCTCGGCGCCAGGGCTTTGAAACTCCGGTTTTTTAACCACGATTGTTTATGCGTACCCGACCGATAATCTGGCTTTTGATCGGCCTGCTGTTGCTCGCCGGCGGATTTCTCCTCTGGCGACTGAGTCATCCAACGCTCACCGCCCAGAATAACATTCCGCCGATTGCGACCTCCCCCGCCGGGCGCCCGCGTCTGGCCACGACCAATCAATTCATCGTCTCCGCCGCCAACGCTCCGTCGTTTCTGACCGGCCAGCCGGTGTCCGCCCCGCCCAGCAAGACTAATCGCTTTGCCTATCGGCTGAGCAATACCCCCCGGACCTCGGGCCAGTTGCTGCTTGATGATCACGCAATCTTGCTGGAGAACGCCTTGATTGATACCCGCTCGCCGCTAGGTTTTTCCATACCGCAACATCTCCGCGCCGCTGCCGAGCCGGGCAGTTACATCATTCAGGCCCGCGGACCGGTGAACGATGCTTTCCGCTCCGCCCTGACCGCGGCCGGGGGGACGATTATTTCCTACATTCCGAACAACGCGTACCTGGTGCGCCTTTCCGCCGCGAGCGCCAGCGGGTTGTTTGCGGGTGACCTCGCGCAGGCCGTGTTGCCGTATGAGCCGATTTACAAACTCAAGGCCGAGCTACTCCAGCTTGCCATGGAACAGCGGCCGCTGCCGTCGGGCGCAACATTGAATGTGATGATTTTCGCCGATCTCCGGGAGCCGACGCTCCGGGAATTCCGGCAGGCGGGAGCGGTGGTGCTGGCTGAATCGCCCTCGCCCTTCGGTCCGGTACTAACGATCCAGCCAGGGGAAAACTGGACGGCCTTGGCGCAGTTGCCGGGGGTGGCGGTGATGGAACAGGTATATCTGCGCGTGGCCGCCAACGACCTGAGCCGCGCCCTCGTTGGCGTTGCCACTGACTCGGTGGTGACCAACAATTATTTGAATCTCACCGGACAGGGCGTGCTGGTGAGTGTTAATGACACCGGGGTGGACTCGTTGCAACCCGATTTGACGGGCCGGGTCTTAGCCGACTTTGCCGCGAGCCTGGTGGATGACAACGGCCACGGCACGTTTGTCGCCGGCGAAATCGCCGGGAGCGGCGCGGTTTCGGCCACCGTTTCCAACGCGGCTGGTTCGATCAATCCAGGGGTGACGGGACAATACCGGGGCAAGGCGCCGCTGGCAAAAATCTTCGCGCAGTCGTTGGAGTTGGCGATCGGCCCGGCGTCCGACGCCTACCTGCAGACCAGCGCCGCGCGCACCAACGCCCTCATCTCGAACAACAGTTGGCACTATGGTAACAACAACACTTACAGCATGGCGTCGGCGAGCTATGACGCCGCGGTGCGGGACGCGTTGCCGGGGGTGACCGGGTCGCAGCCCGTATTGTTTGTTTTTGCCGCGGGCAATGCGGGCGACGGAAATGATACTGGCATTGGGGGCGAGCCGGGCAGTATTTTCTCACCCGGCACGGCCAAGAACGTTATCACGGTCGGGGCCACCGAACTCGCGCGTGACATTACCAATGCCGTGGTGTTCGACTGCACCACGACCAACATCAACGGTACGAACGTAACCGTTTGCCAGACCAATTACCCCTGGCAGGGTCTGACCAGTTCCGATAACGAGGTGGCGGCCTTCTCCAGTCGCGGCAACGTGGGCCGGGGCATTGAAGGCGACTTTGGCCGGTTCAAACCGGACGTGGTGGCGCCGGGCACGTTCGTCGTTTCGACGCGTTCCACCACTTGGGACCAGCAAGCCTATTACAACCCGACCAGCCATTATGTGGTTGCCTACGAGGGGCAGTTTATCCAGACGAATGCGTTTTATTACGGTGACGTCTTTCTGCCGCCCAACGCCGTCGGCTTCAGTCTCCGGCTGCTAAACATGACGAATGTGGTCACCGGGGCGCGGGTCACCGAATTGCCAATCTTCGTGAAAATTACTGATTATCCGACTCTCACGCCGCCCACCTACGATTTTGTGCGGACCAATCTTGTCCGGGTACCGCCCGACGGCGGCGGTGTGGGAGCGAATGTCGATCAAAGTTGGTACTACGGAGTTTTCAATACCACGACGCAAAATGTCGTTTTCGACATCGTGCATGACGTGGTCATTACGAATTTGGACGGCAACCGACTTGAAGTCCTCAGCAACCTCAATAACTCCATCAGCGGCACCAATCCGGCCGCGCCGCAGTACTATCGTTACGAGTCCGGGACCAGCATGGCGGCGGCGGATGTGTCCGGCACCCTGGCGCTGATGCAGCAGTTTTTCCAGGACCGGCAAATTACCAACAGCCCGGCGATGCAGAAGGCGCTGTTGATCAACGGTGCGCGTTCCGCCGGCACGCTCTACAATTTCCAGG
>JANOHH010001229.1:0-1091 GCA_031406395.1 Verrucomicrobiota bacterium
GAGCCGCACCTTGCCGCGCAGACCCGCCAGCAATCCCTCCACTGCGGCCCGATTCAGTTCCGCTTCCGAAGCACCCGCAAGATGTGCCCGCACGAGATCGAACACGACGCGAAAATCCGGCACGGCATTGGTCGCCGCCCGGACGCCCGGAGCGGGTGCGAGCAAAAACAGGAGACAACCCCCGAGAAATTTGACCCAAAATGATCTCATGTGCAGGCCAAAATGCGGGACACCCACGGGAAAGTAAAGCCGGGAGGCTGGCCTCGAGTCTTTCGCTTTCGCAACCCGCCTCGCGCCTTCACCCGCGCCAAACCTCAAGCCCCAAATGAACTTTAGGAGACCGCGGCGATTCGCGCGCGCCAGGATTCCGCGCCCGCGACCTGGAGCGCGACGGTTATAGGCCTTTGCCCGGGCGCAGACTGGGCGCGAACTCCTTGCGAACAATCACTCCTTCAACCGGGGATCCTCCGGGTCAACGAAGGTGGTTTGCCCTGATTGTAGTTCGGAACTGCTCACGATAGCCTTTTTATAATGAAGCGTCAGACAAACCATCCGGCGATTTCCCTATTAGCGATGCCGAGCAAGCGCGACTTCCAGCCGCGGAGGTTTAGCTTCTGCGTCGCATTTCTGTCAGTCTTGGTCGCGCCGACGGCATGGGCCTGGCCGGACATGCTCGTCGTCAAGACCGGCCCGACGCAAGCCGCGCCCGGCGAACTGATTTCCTACACCCTGACTTACTCCAATGCTGGCGGGGTCAAGGGCACGAGTGTTGTGCTCAAAGACTTTCTGCCCGCCGGTGTCACCGCCCTCACGAATACTCTCGGCAGCGGAACCTTGAGTGGGGGTGCCATCACGTGGAGCCTCGGCACCGTTAACTCACGCACAGGAGGTTCGCGCACGTTTCAGGTTCGGGTTGCCAGCAATGCACCCTCCGGCCTCTCGATCACGAACCGCGCCCAAGTCACCTTGCAGGAGGCGGAAGAACCGGGCAAGAGCGCCAACAATACGTCGATCCTTGTGACCAGGATTCTCAGTAGCAATCGTCAGCCGGTCGCACTGAATGATGCCTATGCGATTAGCGAAGATACGGT
>JANOHH010001243.1:0-1371 GCA_031406395.1 Verrucomicrobiota bacterium
ATCGGACAGGTCAAACTTCTCACTCCGCAGGAGGAAATCGTGCTGGCGGCCCGCATTAAAAAGGGCGACAAAAAAGCCCGCGAGCACATGATCAAGGCCAACCTCCGCCTGGTCGTGAAAATCGCCCATGATTACGACAACCTCGGACTGCCGCTGCTGGATTTGATCAACGAGGGCAACATCGGGCTGATGAAAGGGGTGGAACGGTTTGATCCCCGGAAAGGGGCCAAGCTGTCCACCTACGCCTCCTGGTGGATCAAGCAGCACATCAAGTTGGCGCTGGCCAACCAGTCAAAAACGATCCGCCTGCCGGTGCATGTGGTGGATAAAGTCGCCCATCTCCGGCGGGCGGAGATGAAGCTGCGCGAAATGCTGGATCGCGACCCGACCGATGAAGAGCTGGCGCATGATTTGCAAATCAGTCTGCGCCGCGTGGAACTATACCGTCAGGCGTCCCGAACGCCGGTCTCCCTCGACGCGCCGATGGGCGATGACGATTCTAATCGGATTGCCGACGTGGTGGCAGATCCGAACGCGGCGGCGCCATTCGATCAAGTCATTCTCGAAACCGATACCCAATTGGTCCGCGAAGTAATGGTCACTCTCACCGAGCGGGAAAGTGAAATCCTGACCCTGCGCTTCGGATTAACGGATGGCACGCAGCGAACCTTGGAGGACATCGGGGAGCATTTTGGTCTCACACGCGAACGTATCCGGCAGGTTCAGGATCAAGCGCTCCGAAAATTGCGGTCCAAAATGGCGGAACGGGACGACCACGCCTCGCTTGAACCAACGTCGCTCGTGGTGGTCGCGTGACATCGGCATTGCCGCATGGTTGGCGACAGATACGGATTGTTCATCAGAGTGGTGAGGTTGGTGGGTATTTCGCAGCCTGCCCCAATGGGTTGGGAACTGAAGTGAGCCATCCGTCTCCGTAGCTTCGACAAGTGCCTGCCGGAGCATTTTACCAATCGCTGCCGGCCTCTCACCCCGAGGGGAATAGCGAAGGGTTTGCTTCGCTGGCAAATGAAATCCTGATTTTCTACCCAGTCGACGTTACCGGCAGGCGACTCAACTCGCGTTCGCTTTGGCCGTGCCTTCTGGATTCTTAACAGCATCGCGATGTGGGAGCGGCTAGCCTTTTACAACCTCCGCGTGATGGCGCCCATTTACATCATGCAGGCGGACAATCCGGGTGGATTGCATCTGACGGCGGCGGACAAATGAACGATTTACGCCTGGTGGGCGGCGTTTCAATCGCTCCTGCCGATCGTCACCGGCGGTGAACTGCGCGGCAAAATCGAAATTGCAGGTCTGGCCGTCGCGATGAAAGACCGCCCCGTTTTTCTGCATGAAGTTCCGGGCGACGAC
>JANOHH010001284.1:0-3926 GCA_031406395.1 Verrucomicrobiota bacterium
CAAAACTGGTGAAATCGCACTGGATCAAATTCGGGCAGTGGACAAATCGCGATTGATGAAGCGGCTGGGAAAACTGGATTCTGAAACGGCAGATGCTGTTCTGGACACGCATGGCGAATTGTTTGCGCCGTGATGCTTCCCGGCCAAGAAGGTATCCGCGACGTGATCCTGTTTCCACAGTTGAAACCGAAGTTAAAGGTCTCTATGCGATTCGTGCTACCCGTTCTAGTCACGATGGCACTCCTGGCTCTGGGCGGCTGCAAGCGATCGGAAGCCGTTGACGCCTCCCAGTTCAACGCGTCGAATTGGGAGGAAAAGATCAAGAGTCCGTCGCTGACGGAAGCCGAATTCACGCGACTTTATGCGCAGGCGGCCGCTGCTGAACTGAAGAGCGCCGAGGTAAAAATCACCGGAGGACGCGAGCTGTCGATCAAACTCGCCGGCGGAACGGAATTGAAGTCCTTCCTGGATAATGCGTGGCACGAAGCCAAGACCAGCCCGACCAACCGCCCGGAAATTGTCAGCCGCTATCTCAAGGCGCTGGTGGCCTCGGCTCCATTCGCCGGCGCTCTGGCCGGCCAGCCGGACACCAATAGTATCGTGGCCGTGATTCGGGATGACTTGTTTCTCCAACAATTCGACAAATTCCGAGCGGATAAAATAAACCAAATTGTTTCGGAAAAGCTCGTGGCCGATCTCAATATCCTTTACGCGATCGACAGCGGAGTCTCGATTGCCTATTTCACCGAAACTAATCGAGTGGCGTTGAATCTCCAATTAACCGCGTTGCGCTCGCTGGCGATGACGAATCTCAAACGCCTCGTGCCGAAAGTGAGCCGCCAGGGCCAAGGGCCGGTCTTTCGGCTGGTAGCGGATGGGAATTACGAATCGAGCCTGTTGCTGGCCGAAAATCTTTGGGACGATCAAGCAAAGGCGGTTCAAGGGGAGATTGTGGCCGCCGTGCCGTCGCGCGATGTCTTGATGTTCACGGGCTCAGCTGCCACCGAAGGCCTGCGCGAACTAAAGGCCGCCGCCGCCAACCTCCACGCGAATGGTTCGCGCGCGATCTCCGCAACTTTGATCGTCCGGCGAAACGGTCGTTGGGAGAAATTCTCCGAGTGAATCTGCTTTACGGTGTTCAATCAAAACCAACAAACTCACAAACTATGAAAACATACCTCACCGCTCTGGCCCTTGCGGCCACCGTCATCACCAGTTTTGCCGCTGAGCCCAGCGCCAATCCTGTCAGTCCATCCGTCGCCAAGGATTCGCGCTGTTTCGAGATGCGCACCTACCACGCGGCGCCTGGCAAAATGGAAGCCATGAACGCCCGCTTCCGCGACCACACCTGTGCCTTGTTCAAGAAGCACGGCATGGAGATCGTTGGTTTCTGGATTCCCACCGACAAGGATAAGGGCGCGGAGAACACGCTGATCTACATCCTCGCCCACAAGAGCCGCGAAGAAGCCAAGAAATCCTGGGCCGCCTTTGTCAACGATCCTGAATGGAAGAAAGCGCGCGACGCGTCGGAAGCGGACGGCAAAATCGTGGAAAAAGCCGATTCCGTATTCATGTCGGCGACAGATTATTCGCCGCTGAAGTGACGTGCGAACGGAGCGCCGGTTTTCTTGCCGGCGCTTAGATTGGTGCCCGTAGCGGCGTCTTGGCAGTCGCCGCCGTCTGAAAGGCCTGCCAGCGGCGTTCTGCCGAAACGCCACTGCGAAGTGGGGGGGGGTAATTCGCATTTCAGCAGGATTTCGCCGCCCCCGGCTTGATTCGCTGCTACGAATGACAAGAAACGACAGTCTCTTGCCAATGTTTGGTGAGTCGTCAGGTGCAAAACGGCCCAACTTCAACTCGATGTCATTATGCTTGAGCAATTGATTCAGCCACAGGCCATCGCCATTTTTGGGGCTTCACGCAATCCCGGCAAGGTTGGTCACGCGTTCGTCGCCAATCTCCTCGCCAGCGGTTATCAGGGAAAAATCATCCCGGTCAATCCGGAGGCCAAGGACGTTCTAGGTGTGCCCTGCTACAGCGACCTGAGCAAGTACGACGGCAAGATTGATCTCGGGATCGTGGTTGTTCCGCCCAAATTTGTGAAGCAGGCGGTTCAGGATTCGATTGATGCGGGGGCCAAAGTGGTCACGGTCATCACGGCGGGATTCCGGGAAGTCAGCGCCGCCGGCGCGGCGGCGGAACAGGAGTTGGTCGAGCTTTGTCAGAAGCACGGCGTGCGGCTGCAAGGTCCGAACTGCCTCGGCATTCTGAACATGCACCACCGGATGAACGCCACGTTCACACCGTCCGTGCCGCCGCCGGGAAAGATCTCCGTCATCTCCCAATCCGGCGCGTTGTGCGTTGCGATCCTGGACTGGGCCGCGAAAGAAAAGCTCGGGATGGGCAAAGTCATTAGCATCGGCAACAAGGCGGATTTGAACGAAGCCGATTTTCTCCAAGCGCTGGCCGAGGACAAAGAAACCACGGTCATCGCCAGCTATCTCGAAAGCATCAAGGACGGGAACAAGTTTCTCCGCATCGCGGAGGAGGCGGCGGCCATCAAGCCGGTGCTCATCCTCAAAGTCGGCATCACGCAGGCTGGCGCGAAAGCCGCATCTTCGCACACTGGCAGCTTGGCGGGGGCGGACATCGCGTACGGTGCTGCGTTCCGGCGTTCGGGCGTGATTCGCGCGGAGAACGTCGAGGCGCTGTTCGATTACGCGCTGGCGTTCGCCTCGCAGCCGTTGCCCAACGGGAATCGCGTCGCCGTCATCACCAACGCCGGCGGGCCGGGCATCATGGCCGCGGACGCCGCGGAATCGCTCGGTTTGAAAATGGTCACGCCCCGCCCGGAAGCGCAGGCGAAGATGCGTAAGTTTCTCCCCGCGGCCGCCTCGGTCGGCAATCCGGTGGATGTCATTGGCGATGCCCCGCCCAATCTTTACATCGAATCGCTGAAAATTTTGCAGGAGGAGGACGACATTGACGCCATCGTCGTGGTGGTGACGCCCCAGAATATGACGCAACCGCTGGCGCTGGCGGAAATGCTCGCCGCGACGCACAACGGCAAGAAGCCGTTGCTCACCGCGTTCATGGGCGGCGAAGCCGTCGCGGGCGCCAAGGAGAAGTTGATGGCGGCAGGCATCCCGAATTATCCTTCGCCCGACCGCGCGATGAATTCGCTGCGGGCCATGTGCGATTACGCGGAGTGGCGCCGCCGGCCGGCGCGCATCGTCACGCGCTTTCCGGTCAACCGCCGGCGCGTGGACCGCGTGGTGCAGGTGCATATCCGCGGCGGCCAGTCGCAGATCGCCGAAATCGAGGCGAAGGAAATTCTGCGCGCCTACGAGTTCAACATTCTCAATGGCCATCTCGCCCGGACCGCGGATGAGGCGGTGGATATTTCCGAGCGCATCGGCTACCCGGTTGTGCTGAAAATTTCCTCCCCGGACATCATTCACAAATCCGATTTCGGCGGCGTGCGCATCAACCTCGCCAATGCGGAGCAGGTGCGGGACGCATTTGATTTGATGATGCTCCGCATCCAGCGCCGTGCGCCCAATGCGCAGATCCGCGGTGGATTCGTCGAGAAGATGGGCACGCGGGGTCGCGAGGTGATCCTGGGTATGACTCGTGATCCGCAATTCGGTCCGATGCTGATGTTCGGGCTGGGTGGTATTTTCGTAGAGGTGATGAAGGACGTGACTTTCCATCTGGCCCCGATCACGGCGGACGAAGCGATGCAGATGCTCAAAGGCACGCGCTCCTATGCGCTGCTCCAGGGCGCGCGCGGCCAGTCGCCGGTGGACCTCGATGCCATCGCCGGTGCGCTGCAACGGATCAGCCAGCTTGCGACGGATTATCCGGAAATCACCGAACTCGATATCAACCCGTTCATCGTCGGCCCGGTCGGCACGGAAGCTTAT
>JANOHH010001285.1:0-1184 GCA_031406395.1 Verrucomicrobiota bacterium
CGTTGCCCAACGGGAATCGCGTCGCCGTCATCACCAACGCCGGCGGGCCGGGCATCATGGCCGCGGACGCCGCGGAATCGCTCGGTTTGAAAATGGTCACGCCCCGCGTGGAAGCGCAGGCGAAGCTGCGCAAGTTTCTCCCCGCGGCCGCTGCGGTCGGCAATCCGGTGGATGTCATCGGCGATGCCCCGCCCAAGCTTTACATCGAAGCGCTCAAAGTTTTGCAGGAGGAGGATGACATTGACGCCATTGTTGTGGTGGTGACGCCGCAAAACATGACACAACCGCTGGCGCTGGCGGAAAGTCTGGCCGCGACGCACAACGGGAAGAAGCCGCTGCTCACCGCGTTCATGGGCGGGGAAGCCGTCGCCGGCGCGAAGGAAAAGTTGATGGCGGCCGGCATCCCGAATTATCCGTCGCCCGACCGGGCGATGAATTCGCTGCGGGCCATGTGCGATTACGCGGAGTGGCGCCGCCGGCCGGCGCGCATCGTCACGCGCTTTCCCGTGAACCGCCGGCGCGTGGATCGCGTGGTGCAGGTGCATATCCGCAGCGGCCAGTCGCAAATCGCGGAAATCGAGGCGAAGGAAATCCTGCGCGCCTACGAGTTTAATATTCTCAACGGCCATCTGGCCCGGACGGCGGATGAGGCGGTGGATATTTCCGAGCGCATCGGCTATCCGGTCGTGCTGAAAATTTCCTCCCCGGACATCATTCACAAATCCGATTTCGGCGGCGTGCGCATCAACCTCGCCAATGCGGAGCAGGTGCGGGACGCGTTTGATTTGATGATGCTGCGCATCCAGCGCCGCGCGCCCAACGCGCAGATCCGCGGCGGGTTCGTGGAGAAGATGGGCACGCGGGGCCGCGAGGTGATCCTGGGTATGACGCGGGATCCGCAATTCGGTCCGATGTTGATGTTCGGCCTGGGCGGCATTTTCGTCGAGGTGATGAAGGACGTGACGTTTCACCTGGCGCCGATCACGGCGGAAGAGGCGATGCAGATGCTCAAAGGCACCCGCTCCTACGCGCTGCTCAAGGGTGCGCGCGGCCAGTCGCCGGTGGACCTCGATGCCATCGCCGGTGCGCTGCAACGGATCAGCCAGCTTGCGACGGATTATCCGGAAATCACCGAACTCGATATCAACCCGTTCATCGTCGGCCCGGTCGGCACGGAAGCTTAT
>JANOHH010001311.1:0-3413 GCA_031406395.1 Verrucomicrobiota bacterium
GCCAACTCGGAATTGCTCGTCTACGGCCTGGACAAGCGCGCGCTCCAACTTGCCGCCATCGCCTTCGGAGCAGTGGGCATGGTCGTCCTCGGTCTGCTCGACGATAAGTACGAACTCAAACCGCTCACGAAGTTCACCGGGCAACTGCTCATCGCCGGGGTGGTGGCGTATTCCGGCGTGCGCATCACGTTGTTTGTCCCCAATATCGCCTTCAGCTACGCGGTGACGATCCTCTGGCTGCTTACCGTCATCAACGCCTTCAATTTCATGGACAACATGAACGGCCTCTGTGCCGGCTTGGGGGCCATCAGCGCGGGACTGTTCGCCGTGATCGCGGCGGGCGAAGGCCAATACCTCGTCGCGCTGCTCGCGTTCCTGACGTGTGGCGCCTTGCTCGGGTTCCTCCCGCACAATTTCCCCGCGGCTCGCTCGTTTCTCGGCGATTCGGGCAGCCATCTGGTCGGTTACCTCCTCGCAGTGCTGGCCATCCTCCCGCATTTTTATCATCGCGGCCACCTGCGCCCGCTGGCGGTGCTGAGCCCGTTGCTCATTCTCGCCGTGCCGCTCGCCGACCTCGCTTGGGTGGTCATTCTGCGGACGCGCAAGGGCAAACCGTTTTATCTCGGCGACACCAATCATCTCTCCCACCGCCTCGTCCGCGCCGGCCTGAATCCCGCCGCCGCCGTGCTATTGATCTGGCTGGTGGCCGCCGGGCTGGGCGCGTTGGCGTTGGTTTACACTGCTCGGTAGTGGTGGCCTTGCCGCTACGCCCGGCTGGGGATTCGACTCAGCGTAACTTTTTTGGGCGAACCGAACCGAGTGGTCACGGGGCGATGAAAACCAAAAACCGTTTCCTTGCGGAATCCAGCTTGCCCGCAATCCACTGCCTGAACCAACCGCCCAGCCTTTTGGCCGTTGCCTCGTGCTGCCAGGAGCCATTTTGCGGGGGCACAATGAGTCCATCGAACGCGCAACGTGCCCAATCCGAATCCCCTTCCGCTAATTGAAGGCGCGTTTGTAGCAGGCGGTCTCGCTGGCTTTTTGCGTGTCCTCCGCCTTGCCCGAAGCGCCATCGGCCAGTCCGAAATGTTTGGCGCGCAAGTCGGCCGCCCGGCGAAACTCGGCGTGGCCGTCGGTGAACACAAAATTGCCGCCCAATGAATGAACCATGCTGTACCAGTCCACCCCGGGGCTCAGGTTGACGTGCCAAAAAGTGTATTGCCCGGGGCAGATGCCAAAGTCGGCGCCCACCGCCGGCCGCAATGCCGTATAACTGACGAGCCGGATTGTTTCCTGAACAAAAATGACCTCGCTGGGTTTGGTGACTTGATCGAGGCTCAATTCCATTACGACGGCGTTGGGCAAGTAACTGGTGGTGCTCAAGGGGGTGGCGTCACTGGCATCGCCCGGTTTCTTCGCGCTCGGGCAGGCGTAGATTTTTGAACTGGGTGACTTCTGCGAGCTTTGCAGGTACGGCGCGATGGCGTAGAGACAATTGTTCTGCCAACCACCCGCATTGGGATTCATGAAGTCCGGAACTTGCGAGGCCTTGGGCGGCAGCTTCCGGTAATCCCCTTCGTAGAGCACCAGCGCGATGCCAATCTGCCGCATGTTGTTGAGGCAATTGATGCGGCGCGCCTTTTCCTTGGCCTTGCCCAGGGCGGGGAGCAGCATGCCGGCAAGAATCGCAATGATGGCGATGACCACCAGCAACTCGATCAAGGTGAACGCAGCATCTCTCCGCTTGGGCATGCCGCAATACTGGCGCATTGCCCAAAGCAAGTCCACTGGCTTTTCCGGACTCACGGTACATGGGTCAGCAAGCAGATCTGCTCTCGCCGGGTCGTTTTCCCGCTCGGCCTAGGTGGTGATCCTGCGCCCGCATCGGGGCCAACGGTTTTACCTCGGCGATGCCAATCAGCTCTCCCACCGCTTCGTCCGTGAAGGATTGAATCCCGCCGCCGGGCGGTTGCTCTGACTGGCCGCCGCCGGGTTGGGCGCGTTGGCGTTGGTTTGCACCGCCCAGTAGTGACGGGCTTTCCGTCGCGGTTGGGAAACGGTAGCCGCCGAGGTAAGGAGGCGGTTTCTTGCAAGAAATACGCCCCCGTTCCTGCCTCAATCCAAGTCGCCGATTTCTTCCAAGTCAGGTGCGGTGTGTCACTGCCGGGCGAAGTTCGCGCGACCACCGCGCAGGACGTATTTCTGCAGCTTGCCGGTGGCCGTCTTCGGTAACTCGGCCAGGAACGTGAAGCCTTGCGGGACTTTGAAATGCGCTAGGTGATCGCGGGCAAACTGACGCAACTCCGCTTCGGTCGCGGAGGCGCCGGGCCTGAGCACCACGAAGGCATGTGGCGCTTCACCCCATTTCTCGTGCGGCAAGCCAACCACCGCGACTTCCTGCACCGCCGGATGCCGGAGCAACGCGCCTTCGACTTCAATGGACGAAATGTTTTCACCACCGCTGATGATGACGTCTTTGAGGCGATCACGGATTTCAAAGTAGCCATCAGGATGCACCACCGCCGCGTCGCCGCTGTGAAACCAACCGCCACGCATCGCCTCGGCGGTGCCTTCGGGGTCGTTGTAGTAACCGGCCATCACGCAGTTGCCGCGCACCACGATCTCGCCGACCGTGGTGCCGTCATGCGGGACTTCATTTCCCTCAGCGTCCACGACGCGCGACTCGCCGGCCGTCAGGAATTCAACGCCCTGGCGCGCCTTGATTTCCGCCCTCGCGCCCGCGCTGAGCAAAGCGTGCTCGGGGCGCGGCTCGCAAATCGTCATGAAGGGCGAAGTCTCCGTCAGCCCATAGACCTGCGTAATGTTCCAGCCCAGCTCGCCTTCGACGCGCTCGATGGTGGCCGCAGCGGGTGGGGCACCGGCGGTCAGCACCCGCACGCCGCGCGGGGCCGACCGGCGCAGCGCTGCCGGCGCATTGGCAATGCTGATGAGGATGGTCGGTGCCGCGCACAGCCAGGTAATCTTCTCCCGAGCGGTGGTTTCGAACACCGCTTGCGGCTCGACTTTGCGCAGGCAGACGTGCGTGCCGCCCACGGCCGTCACCAGCCACACGAACGTCCAGCCGTTGCAGTGAAACATCGGCAGCGTCCAGAGATAACGGTCGGCACACGTCAGGTGCAGATGAGCGAGCGTGCCGAGGATGTTCAGGCAGGCGTTGCGGTGCGTGATCATCACCCCCTTGGGCCGGGCGGTGGTGCCGCTGGTTTAGTTTATGGAGAGCAGATCGGTCTCGCGAATCGGCGGTCGCTCGAACCCCGGGGCCGACGCGGTCAGCTCCGCTTCGTAATCGAGCCAGCCGGGCCGCGTCCCTTCAAATGCAACGAATTGTTCGACCGTGGGCAACCGATCCCGGATGCGCTCCACCGTTTCGAGGTAGGCGGGGTCGGCACAAA
>JANOHH010001312.1:0-4304 GCA_031406395.1 Verrucomicrobiota bacterium
AGAAGGTGAGGTCTTTGCCAAAGTTCCGCTTCAGTTGCACCGCGTCCATGCCGGCGGCGGAACACTGGACCGGATTAAGAATGTCGAAGCCGGCTTCAATAAATTCCGGAATCAGCCGCGCCACGGCACCGCAGGAATGGATGAAGATTTTCCAATTTGATTTGCGGTGGATGAGTTCGTTGAGCTTTTGGTGATAGGGCTTGAACAGGCTCCGGTAGGATTCAGGAGAAATGAAAAGGTTGTTCTGCGTCCCGAAATCGGTGCCGGTGGTCACCACCGCCTGCACCCGGTCGCCAAACAGGCCGATGAGGGTTTCCAAATTCTTCAAGGCATACTCACACTGTTTCTCGAAGATGGCGTGAACGTAGTCCGGCCGCGCGGCGGTGGTCATATACCATTCGCTGATGTCGCGGATGCCTTTTGGGTGCTTGAGGAACGGCGCCGGCACCAGCGCGATGTCGCCGAACGCGGTGCCGGGCGCGAGCAAAACGACGCCGGTGTCCGTGGCGTGCTGGTCCAGCCAAGCCACCTGTCGCTCGTAATGCGCGAGGTCCACCGCCGTGAGCAGGCCCAATTCTTCGAGGTTTTCTTCCGGATTCAGATGATCCTCGTCAACCGGCGGCTGGCGGATCAGCGTGTCAAAGAAGTAAGCGCCTTTGGGCATGTGCGCCGAGGGCGGCGCGGTGAGATCGCCTTCAGGATACATGAGCCAGCCACCGTCGGAGGCGGGGGTAACGTTGAAATTGCCGGGGACAAGGCACGGCGTGCCATCGAAGAGGGTGAACGGTTTCCAGCCGGAGGCTTCGTAACCGAAAATATTCTTGCGCGGCCAGACGCCGATCACATCCACGCCCAGTGCCGCCCGGAGTTCGGCGTCCACCTCGGCCAACATCTGGTAAGGTTCGTGAACGCGCGCCGGGGCGGCGGAAGGCCCGAGCAACCGTTGCTTGAGCTGATGGATGATGGAAGTGTGAACACCAGAAATCCAAGTGGCTCCGAAGTCCACGCAGACGCGATCCGGTTGGCGATGGTTCAACGCAGGGAGGAGACGTTCGCGTGAGGTCATTGGTCACTTGGTTCGATTCCACGCGGAGCCGGCAGCGGGTTGAAATTCGCAGGCTTAGAACCCGCCGCCACCTTGATTCCGCCCAGCAAGTGCCGCACGAACAGCGGTTCGGTAAAGCTCGCTTCCGTATGGCCCAGTGCGGTGTACCACACGCGGCCACGCCCGATCTGCTTGCACCACACCACCGGGTGATCGCCACCCATCGTGCCGCCCTGGTAAGTGGTTTCGTCAAGGGACGCGAGCACGCGCGTTTTGCCCCGCGGACTCGTGATAAAGTTGTACCACTCATCAGTTCGGACCCAGCGTTTTGGTAGCAATGAGGTCGAAGGATTCCGCGCGTCCTCGACATCAATCGCCGCCTCAACGATCGCCGAGTGATTGGTGAACTGGGCGCACAGTGCCTCGCCATACCATGGCCAACCGCCTTCGGTCGCGACGTCCCCCGCCACCGCGGCGTGAACCCCCACCAGCCCACCGCCGCGTTCGATGAACTCCCGGAAGGCCGTTTGTTGCTCGCCATTCAAAATGTCGCCCGAGGTGCTGAGAAAGATGACGGCCTTGTATCTGGCCAGATTGGCGGACGTGAACCAGCTCGCGTCCTCCGTTGCCTCCACGAAAAAGCCGTTTTCCATGCCGAGTTTCTGGATCGCCGCGATGCCGTTGGTGATCGAGGCATGTCGGAACATGAGCGTCTTGGAAAATACCAGCACGGTGAATTCGGCGTTCAGTGATGACCGCGTGGCGCAGCCGGCCAGACAAAGCAACAGCAGCGTCGCCAATGGAAACAGCAGCTTTGTAGTTTTCATTCGATTCGCCGGTTCGCCTCACATCACTTTCGTCTGCCCCGGGATGGCGGTGGGATAGCGCCCGCTCGCATCGGGCATGACCGGGGGATTGGACTCATTCGTCAGGCGGTCGAGGCCGGGCGCGAGCTCCAAATCCGAAGCGAAGGCCTCATCCCAGGTAATCAACTGCCCCGACTCACACGCCATGCGCCCAAGGATGGCCGCGAAACCGGACTTGGCGCAGCGTTCCGCCTCGTTGTACGGCTTATTATTCCGGATGGCGTCGAAGAACAAATCGTGTTCGCGTTGGTAGTGATCGCACTCGGGACCGGTGTATCGCCAGAGGAGATCGGCGGGGTCCGGTTTGTGACCTTTGAACAGGCGCGGCTTGGACTGACCTTCGCCCAGAATCGCACAGCCTTTCGCGCCTTGAATGAAATCGCCAAAGAAATCATACCCGTTCGTAATGTGCCGGCCCTGAGCGAGCATCTTGGTGCCATCGGCGAAAGTATACTCCGCCGTGTAGTGATCGAATAATTGGTCAGGATCGGTGCGCACCTGCCGGCCCCCGATGCCTTGCGCCGACACCGGCCACGCATCCTTGATCCAGCAGCAGATATCAATGTTGTGGATCAGCCAGTCCACGATGAAACTCCCGTTGAGCCAGGTGAAATTGCTGTAATTGTTGATCTGGTGGGCCAGTTCCGACATCCCCGGCTCCCGGGGTTTGTATCCGACTGGGCCGTGCATGCGATTGGCCCAGCACATGATCACGTCGCCGATCATCCCCTGGTGAATCTGATCCACCGCTTGTTCCAACGGCAGGTGGTGGCGGCTCATCAGCCCGCCCGCGATCTTGAGATTCTTCTGCGCGGCCACCTCCCCGGCCTTGAGGATACGGCGAGTCCCCGGTGCGTCCACGGCAAAGGACTTTTCCATGAACACATTCAACCCTCGGGCGACCGCATACTCCACATGGAGCGGGCGGAAAGCGGGCGCGGTCGCCAGCAGAACCACATCCCCCGGGGCGAGTGAATCCATTGCCTGCTTGTAACCCTCGAGACCGTAAAACTGCCGGTCCCGCGGCACGTCGAGCTTGGCGGCGAAACCGGGTTTCAAATTAGTGAGCGTACTCTGCACGCGCGGTTCGAAGAAGTCCGCCAGCGCCCAAAGCTTCGTCGGGCCTGCGGTGGATAGCGCCTGCGCCACCGCCCCGCCACCCCGCCCCCCACAACCAACGAGGGCGATCTTGATGGTGTTGTTTTCCGCCGTGTAACCGGCACGCGGCAGCGCGCCAACCATCGCCGCTCCCGCCGCGACTTTGGTTGAGGTGGCCAGAAACTCCCGCCGGGTGACGGAGGATGGGGATCTGCGTTCGCTTGCTTGGTCGTTGTTCATGGGTTGGGCTTTCAGTAATGGCCAGTTGGAGTGAATGGATTAGGAAACTTTCATCAATTGCTTCAGGCACGTCCGGGCGAACCCGGTCAAATCTCCACCGTCTTGCCCGGGATCGGTGCCGGATAGCGGCCTTGGGCGTCCGCCTGCACGGGCGCCGGACTGTTAACGGTCAACGCGTCCACGTTGGGGCAGAATTGGAAGTTCGACGCCATGGCTTCGTCCCAAGTGATGAGCTTGCCGGAATGCACCGCCGCCCGGCCCATGATGGCGCCAAGATTGGAAAGCGCGGCGCGCCGGGCTTCGTTGTGCGGTTTGTCGTTCCGGATGGCGCTCAACAGCACGTCCCACTCGGCCTGCCAGGGGTTGATGGTTTCTCGCTCCGGTCGCCAGGCAAGATGGGACGACTCCAGGTGTTGATCCTTGGAGATCCAGCCGTTGGGGGCATGCACATTGCCGGAGAATTTCGCGGCGCACTTTGTCCCGTGAACATAAGTGCCGAAATCGTCCTGACAATTGGGGATGTAGCGGCCGGTCACCAGCGTCTTGGTGCCATCGGCGAAAGTGTATTCGATGGAGTAGCTGTCCAGGTTCTGGCTGGCATCGGTGCTCCCGGCAAAGCGCCCGCCGACACCGTGCGCCGACACCGGCCAAGAATCCTTGATCCAGAAACACTCGTCGATCTGATGGATCATCAATTCGATGAAGACGCCGCCGGAGGCCCACAGGAACTGGTAGGGATGGCCGGGGCTGAGTTGCCAGAGCAGCTCGTTCTCGCCCCGCGGGAAGGGCGGCATGAAGTAGCCCGAATCCATGCGATAGGCGCGGATGAGTTGGATGTCACCCATCTCGCCGTCGCGAATTTTCTGGATGAGCGCCTGGCGCGCGGAGGAATGTCGGCACATGAGGCCAGCGGCGATCTTGAGGTTTTTCTTTTCTGCCGCCTCGCCCGCGCGGAGGATGCGTTTCACCCCGCCCGGGTCGGACGCAAAATCTTTTTCCATGAACACATTGATGCCCCTCTCCACCGCATATTCGAGGTGAGGCGCGCGGAAGGC
>JANOHH010001316.1:0-2821 GCA_031406395.1 Verrucomicrobiota bacterium
GTTCTGGACGCCAGGAATGGCGGACGCCCTGCCGACTGGGAAGTCGGCGACACAGCAGGTTGGGAAACCTGCGCTACGGATTGTTGGCGTCCAATCAGGGAGTTCAGGTTAAATCAATCGCCGCCATTACGAAAGCGCAGCCTAGTGGCTGCGGCGTGGCTATCCTTAGCCGCACCGGGTGAAAGCAAATCAGCATGAATTGCGAACGACTTTCGGGCCGGCTCCTCTTTTGGAGGATTGCCATTGCCAATGCGCCGGCGGTAGTCCATTACATCGCTGCCCCACAATGAAAACGATTGCGAGATTCCTGGTGCGCCGGAGCGTGAACGCTGCGACCGGCTGGTGGTTTTATTTCACCCGGGCCACGCTGGCCGCCGGCTGGCTGCTGAGTGGCGGGATCGTCCGCGCGGACCCGTGCGTGATTCTAGACGACGCCGGGGCGTTTGCCATCCGGAGCAGTGCGGTCGTCACGAACGGTCGGGTCACGCTGTCCTGGGAGAGTTGCAGCGAGCACCTCTACGAAGTGCAAACTTCCGGAGACCCGTCGGCCCAGGCCGTTTGGACGGCGCGCGCCTTGATGACCGGCTGCGACGGTTCCACCAGTTGGCTGGATACGAACGCGCTGGCCCAGGCCCAGCGGTTCTATCGGGTGCAGCGCTTGCGCTTCGACGGCGATGAGGACGCCGACGGCCTTTCCAATCTGGACGAGTTCAATCGCGGCACCAACCTGCGCCAGGCCGGCACCAATGGCGGTGGGATGCCAGATAAATGGGAAGCAATGAATGGCTTCAGTCCGCTCGTCGCGGCGGACGCGCACATCGATTCGGACGGCGATGGCTACACCAATCTTCAGGAGCACCAATTACGCACCCGGCCCAACGCCGCCTACAGCAACCCGGCCTATCTGCCCCGCAACCTCGTGGCGTGGTGGAAGCTGGACGAAGGTGCGGGGACCAACGCGTTCGATTCCTCGCTGAACCGGCATCACGGTTTTCTGATGGGCGGCAACCCGGCCGGAGCGTGGACGACGGGATACCTTTCCAATGCGGTGACGCTCGGCGGGCCCGCGAACCACTGGATTCAAGTGCCGTATCAACCGGGTCTGACCCCCACGGAAGAACTCACGCTCACCGGCTGGGTCAAACCTTCCGGGCAAGCCATCCTGATCGGCAACTGGGATTCCGCCGGGCAGGTTCATGGGAACTACCGCCTCCAATTCGGACCAGACCAGATCGAACTCTGGTTTTCGCCCGCGGGTAGCGGATCGTACCAAACCCTCCAGTTCAACCCGAACTGGACTACGAATGAATGGCATCACCTCGCGGTGAGTTATGGCGGCGACAACCTGGCCGTATTCGTGGACGGCGAATTGCGGGAGCGCCGGACCGTTACCGGCCCGCTCTCGCCCGTGCCGAATCCCATTACGATTGGCTTTCCCGGGATGACCGAGGCCTCTGCGGTGGATGACGTGCGCCTCTACAATCGGGCGCTCGGCACCAATGAAATTGCCGCGCTGAGCCGGGGCCATGGCCTGCCCGTCAGCATGATCGTCGGCCAGACGGCTAGGCTGCGCGCGTTCGGCGCTGCCGCTGGCGACTCCTGTCAGTGGACGGTGGTTTCTGGCAAGGGCTTCTTCACGAACACCAACAGTTGCCTGGCGGACTTCCGACCCTCGTGGTCCGGGGCGGTCACGGTGCAAGTGATCTACGCCAGCTCGGGAATCCTTCACACGAACCGCTCGCGCACGGCGGTCGCTTTTCCTAGTTTGTCGCCCCTCTCCGCCTGGAATTGGCCGAATTTTCAAGCGCAATATAATAACAACTGTTACAATTTTGCGACCGACATCCGAACCGACACTTTCGCTGCACCAAGTGGAGCCAGTGCGTACAGTTGCCAATCCATGACCAGCGGTGCCCTCTCGGATGGACTTCAAGCCGGAGTTGATCTCGCGGACCTGTGCCACACCTCTGGCCTTCCACAAGGCCATATCGTCGCTTTGCTGGTTTGGCCTGACGTTGATTTCCACTTCGCGAGATTGGAAGCCGACGGTACGTGGTCCAACAAGGGAGGCCCCGAGGAGGCCAGCACGACAGATTACGCGTGGCAACCCATCTTGGATCCTCGAACCGCCAACTTCGGTTCCTACCCATTCTGCAGTTTCTTCTGGGTTGGCCCGGGTGTCGATCTCCGTTAACGAATACGGACAAACAAATGAAAAAAGAAACCAACCTCCAAAAAATGGAAAGGAGCATCCGATGAAAGCTATGAAACTTGTCCTCGGGATTGCCGCTGCGCTGTCCCTGCTCGACTTAGACCTTGTAGCCGAAGCTGTGGCAGCAGAGGGCGGCCCGATCAACGTGACGGTGGCGGTGCTCATCTTCTCGGGGCGGCCGAACCCGACCTGGCAACTGCAAGACACGACGGCGTTGCAGGCGCTGAAAGTTAAATTGCAAGACCTGACCGAAGCGTTTACCGAGCAGCCCACCGGCTGGTCCAGCATGGGCTTTGCCGGATTCCGCATCCGGGATGGCGCGGCCGTGGGGCTGCCCGGCGAAATTCGAATCTACCAGGGAGTGATCAAGACCGGCCAAGGCAAGGCGGCCATCTACCTGAAAGACTCAATCGGTCTGGAGCAGAGCCTGATCAATGAGTCAAAAAAACAGTCGCTGGAACCGCCGGTGCGGGAGGCCATCGCCAGCTACGAAAGCGCCCGGAAGACCGTGCCACCCGAAAAATGAAACTTCTCGCTTTGTTTCTGGCGTCTGGAATCGGAGGACGACAAGGAGGTTTGGGCGAGGTAGGGCGCGTCACTCCGTGCGCG
>JANOHH010001361.1:0-2890 GCA_031406395.1 Verrucomicrobiota bacterium
CACGCGTCCCGAACAAACAGTTGCGGATCTTGCAGCGTTGCCATCAAAGGATTACAGCGAAGTGATGAGCGACGTGGATCTGATACTATCCGATTGCAGTGTGGGGAAAGAGCCAGCCAGGGTGGACGCTGGTGAGAATCGTTCGCGGGAATACTGGCGGCAATGGTCGTTCGGCGAACTCAATGCCACGGCCACCACGCGGCACGGCATCCTCGAACGCCTGCTTCCGAAACTCAAAATTGCGGAGCAGTGTTCGCTGTTGGATCGATTCCTCGTGGTGCGTGGCCAAATGCGGACGTACAAGATTCACCTCGGCAGTGCGAACATCCTGATGGAGCCGAACGACCAATATCTCTGCATTGTGCCCGATCGGAAGAGCGACGCGATCAAGGCAAGTGGCCGAATCTTTCTCCCGTTTGAAGGCGACAGCACCTTGGCGGTCATACTGAGCAAGGCGTTCCTTTTGGCTGAAGACGTAACGATTCAGGATCAGAGCATCATCCGCCAGATCAAAGCAGGGCAATGAGGCAATTTCAATTTGCGCCATGAACAGATCCAAAGAGTACCGAATTCCAATTGGCCCACTGCAGTGGGACGCAAACGATCCGCTGGCGGCAGAACACGCAGTGGTAGCTCAGTTGATCAAAGACTCGGTGAAGGACAGTCCATTCCATTACAACGAACTGGATCTGGACTTCTCGGAAGCGGGAAAGAAAATTCGCGATGCTGATCCAACTACCAGTGCCCGCTTCGTCCTACTCCAACCGCTACGCGGCCCATGTCATCAAGCAGCATCAGTTCAATGCACTGTGCGCCCTTCGCGGCTGGAAGAACCAGTTACGCTTGATGGTGGATGCTGAGTATCCGCCCACGACGCTGTCGCTGCCCCGCTGGGGATTGCGTGCGGAATTTTGGGTTGAGGGGATTGGTCAGAATTACGGGAACGATACCAATGAGAGCGGAGTCTACCTTCGACTCTCGACCGACCAGGTTCGTTTCTACCGCATCGAGGCAACCCAACGCATGGCTCACGCTGGCGGAGGTGGCTATCACCCCGGTCATCGCAATCAGGATGCGGAACCGGTGCCGTTGGAAGAAATCCCGCCACTCGTTTTGTCCGAAGTCCTGCGGGATGTGGACATGTTCGTCGGAGTGGCGAGTGTCGGCAATGATCCGACCTGGAACGACGGTGGACCCGAAGGTCGCTATCGAGAATACTGGCAGAACTATTCCTTCGGCGACTTGAATGCCTCGGCGAAAACCCGCAAGGACGCTCTGCAACGCCTGCTGCCACGGCTGAAAATTGCCAAACTGTGTTCCTTTGCTGAGAAATTCCTGGTCGTGCGCGGCAGCCTGCGCACTTACAAGATCCACTTGGGCAGCGGTAATATTCTGATGGAGCCCAACGACCAATACCTCTGCATTGTGCCGAAGCAAGGCGATCAGCAGGACGAAGTCCGCCTGCCGTTCGAAGGCGACCGCACCTTGTCAGTAATCCTCAGCAAGGCTTTCTTGCTCGCCGCGGATAATAAGATCAAAGACGAAACCATCACTCGTCAGATCAAGCAAAAATGAGCATGGCCCTGGTTTCCCACGCAGGACGGTTCATCATTCGGTGGTTCTTTTGACGCGATGCGAGCGCTCCGGTGTAATGCTCGAAGCTAAGGAAGCGCTGATTTAATCGGCACGCCGGAAATTCGGCTCGGTTTCGACTGTCGAAATCACCTTCCCCTGAAAACAAAATCTCTCCTGCGACATCCTAAAAAAAATCTGGAAATCAGAAGTTTTGGCAAAATCGCCAACTCCGATTAAATCAGCGCTTCCCTAAGTCACAAAAACGAACGTGGAAACATCCGACCGCAGCCTTGAGCCGCTGCCGTATCATGTTGAACTGAGGGATTAACCGTGCAAGCGTAGATATAACTTTGCGTCCTATTCCAAGCAAAATGGCTTGCCACGAGAAACGCTATTTGCCAAGCAATCGTCTGGCTTCATCCATAAGCGGGTGTTCAAAGGCGCTGGCGTAACTGTCCAGGGTGGATGCTTTAAGGCGCAGTTGGCGCCCAGTCTTGCGCCAGCCGGAAACAGCCGTGAAAACTTCGCGGAAGATTTTCTTAGACTCCGTCGCCTTGAGGCCAAAGCGGTCGGCGGCAGCCAATGCCCCAGCAATGGTAGGTTCTGCTTGATCCTCGGTGATGGCGGTTTTGCTCATGCGAGCGCGGTCGATTTCTGGCACGGGGTTGAGATCATAGGCGGGCGAAAGTGACCAACGTCCCGGTTCGTGCATCAGGAAACCATGATTGCGAAGGTGGTCGTCATAGTTGCTGGCAAGCAGTGAGAAGAGAAGGCGACGCCACAATTCGCGGAGGTCGCCGGGGACATCATTCCCAAATTGGCGGACGCCGTCGGCCAACAGGGTGTAAGCACCAGAATCGCCTTGCGGCAGGCCCAGCAATGTCGCCGCAGAAATGAACGGAATACGGTTTTTGCCCACGCGATCAAAGCGAGTGATAACGGCGACGCTTTGTGAGCCGACCGACACGAGCCGGTGTTCCGCGACTTGGATGCCCGCTTGTCCGGCGAGGGTGAGGGCAAGAATTTCGCCCGCCCCAATGTCTCGGGTGTCGTCGGGTTTGGGAAACTTTGCGATGGCAAGCCGATCATCACCCAGGCTGATGGCCGATTTGGGCCGGGCACCGCCGAGCGGTGAACCCGCGCCGAGGAGGAAGCGCAAATCTTGGGCGGTTTCAGTCTCGCTGTGAATTGCGCCCGTAGCGTGAAGGAGAGCGTTGAGGCGCACCAGAGGCGGCAGCTTGCCGCTAGCAGCCGCGAGGAACGGGCTGTTGGCCTCAAACCGGAAACGTAACGCGCCGATGCGTGACGCATCGTC
>JANOHH010001363.1:0-7218 GCA_031406395.1 Verrucomicrobiota bacterium
CAGTTCGTCGCGCTGCTTGGTTTCATCATTCTTCATTCATCCTTCTGCCTTCGGGCGCTGGGGCAGAGCTACTCCATCGACTGGCATACGATTGACGGTGGTGGCGGCACGAGCACCGGCGGGGTGTACTCCGTCAGCGGCACCATTGGCCAACCGGACGCGGGCCCGACCATGACCAACGGCCAGTATTCCGTCACCGGCGGCTTCTGGGCCCTGCCCACGCTGGTGCAAACCACGAACGCCCCCACGCTCACGATCGTTCCCGCCACCCCCGGCAACGCCACGATCTCGTGGACGCCGCCCACGCCGGGCTTTGTATTGCAGGAGACTTGGGCTTTGTCGCCGGCCAACTGGACCAATTCACCTAGTCTTGCGACCAATCCCATTAACGTCTCCGTTACGCTACCGACGAAATTCTATCGCCTGTCCAAACCCTGACCACTGCTCCAGACTCCAAACCAGTTCACTGTCAACTCGAACCCAAACCACCAACCTTAGGCTGCACATGAAAATTCTGAATCCTCACCTCACACAGCTCGCCCTCCCCCTGCTGCTGTCAGCGCTCCTCCATCAACCCTTAACCAGTTCCGCCCAAAACACCGCTTTCGCCTACCAGGGTCGCCTGACCGAGAACGGCGGGCCGGCCAACGAGGTGTATGATTTCCAGTTCCGCCTCTTCGCCTCGACCAACAACATCGGAATTTCACTGGGCACCGCGTTGGTGAATGACGCCCCGGCGACGAACGGCCTGTTCACCGTGTCCCTGGATTTTGGTCTCAGCCCGTTTTCCGGCCCGGCCCGCTGGCTGGAAATCTCCGTCCGGCCCGGCGCAAGCACCGGTGCTTACACCACCATTGCGCCCATGCAGCCAGTGACGCCCACGCCTTACGCCATCACCGCGCTGGGTGCGGCTGCGGGCAGCATCGGCTCCGCCGCGCTGGCCAATGGCGCGGTCACGGCAGCGAAACTCGGCTCCAACTCCATCACTGCCGTGAGCCTGGGGACGAACGTGGTGGTGAACACTGCCAACATCGCCGACGGCGCGGTCACATCCAACAAGCTCGCGAACGCCAGCGTGGGTGGCGGCCAACTGCTCAATCCTTACGCGAGCGGGTTCTTGAGTTCCTATGATTTCTATTTCCGCCTGGAGCAAACCCATCAGGTCAGCGTGCTTTTTGCCACGCCCTTCGCCACCTTGCCAGCGCTGGCGCTGAATCTGGAAACCTTGAGCGAGAGCTTCGCCGAGTCCGCGTTTGCCCGGACGGACAACCGTTCCACCAACGGTTTCGATCTCAAATTTCGCATCACCGACCGCATTGATTCGGTGGTCGCTGCCGCCGAGAGCGGCAGTTCCATCCTGGGCCTGGACAGCGCGACGGTCGGCGGGAGGCCGGCTGCGGCCTTTCCCGTGGTGGGCTGTGTCATTTCCGCCATCCCCTCCACGAACGTGGTCGTCACGGAGAGTTGTTGGACTGAGGTCACTTATCCCGCCGGCTTTTGCGACATCCCGCCTTGCACACAAACAGTGCGGCTTCCGGTGCCCTGTCCCGGCGGAGACGTGTCCACTTTCGAGACCAACGTGGTCGTGACCAGCACCTACGTCACGAATTGTTCCTCGCCCCTGCTGTTTGCCCGGGCGGCCGATGCCGCCGGGAACAGTTGGAACACCACGTTGATCACCCTCAACAGCGCCGCCGAACCATCGCTCGCCGGGGTCAACGGCACGCCGACGATTGCCTTTTACTCGCCTTCGCTGACCGCGTTGCGCGTGGCGGAAGCGACCAGCAGCACCGGGACGAACTGGGGCAATCCCGTCACCGTCGCCAACCACGCGGACGTGGGCCGCTACTGCTCACTGGCCAGCGTCAATGCCCGGCCGGCCATCAGTTATTTCAACGCCACGAGCAACAACCTCGAGTATGTCCGCTTCAATGGCGTCAATTGGAGTTCGCTCGTGGTGGTCGAAGACACGGGCGGGGCGGGACGCCATTGCTCGCTCACCGTCGTGAGCGGCCGGCCGGCCATTGCCTGCTTCCGTTCCACCATCGTCGGCAGCACGGGTGGCCTCGTCTATTACCGGGCCAATGACCTCAACGGCAGCACTTGGGGCGCGCGCACGACGGTGGACAGCAACATCGGCGACCTGGACACCGGCAGCGCCGTGACCAACGGCACGGTCATCTCCCTCGCCGTGGTCCAGGGCCACCCCGCCATCGCCTATTACGATGAGGGGGAGGATGTGATGAAATACGTCCGCGCCAGCGACACCAACGGCACGGCGTGGGGAACGCCCGTCAGCCTGCCGATCTTTGTCCTCAGCGGAGGAGTCAATCCTAATCCTCCCGCCAAAGGCGGCTCCTGTCGCCTGACGGTGCTCGATGGCCTGCCGACCGTGCAGTTCGCCGCCGGCCCGGACATCTATGTGGTCACCGCCCGGGACACGACCGGCACCAGTTGGGGTTCGCCCAGCAAGATCATTGATGGCAGCACTTCAACCGCCTGGGCGGGCGGCATGTTGACGACGGATGGCCAATACGCCTCGGCGTTTCAAATTTATCAGCCGAGCCCCAGCGAGATGCCGCAGATCCTCTTCACGCGCCGCGCGCCGCCGAAATTCGCCATCAGTTGGATCGCCGTTCAGCCGTGAAACGAAACCGGCCCCCCCACGAAAACCATGCAAACCATGACCCATCCTCCGCGACCGGTCGCCGGTGCGGGACCCTGGCTGGCCATCGGATTGATGCTCACGCTGGGCGATTACCCAGCCCACGCCCAAACTCAGCGCTCCGGGAACGCGTCGAAAAACTCGAGACCGTTCTCCAGAAACCCTTAAACGAATGATTCGGAATAATCAGAAAGCCAAAACCCTCGCGCCCACTTTGACCACGAGCACCAGCGCTTCATCGGCATCCGCGCCGAGCTCCGCCATGGACTGGCTCGCCGCCGCCGGCGGGCCGATGACGACTGCACACTCTTCGTGAAGAACCCGAGTCCTGAACTCACTATTGCCATCCCCGGGCCGGGGCATGCCCTGCCGGTACTAGCGGTCTGAATAGCCTCCGCCGTGAACAGCGCAAAACCAACCCACTTGCCGGATGACACCTGATTTGTGGCAAGCCATCCAGGCGAACTTGCTTTCGCCCGCCGTGCTTTTTTTTGCGCTCGGGCTGATCGCCGCACTGGCCAAGAGCGATCTGAAATTCCCCGAGCCGCTTTATGTGGGGCTGACGATCTACCTGCTCGTGGCCATCGGTTTCAAGGGCGGCGTGGCCATCGCCGAGGCGGGGATCGCCAAGGTCTGGCTGCCTGCCCTGGCCGCGATGGCGCTTGGCGCTTTGATTCCGCTGTGGACTTACCCGCTGCTGCGCTTCGGCGGGAAACTTTCCGCCGTGGACGCGGCCGCCATCGCGGCGCAATACGGCTCGGTGAGCGCGGTGACCTTCATCGCCGCGACGAATTATCTTAAAGCCATCAACCAACCGTTCGAGAGTTACGCCACGGCGTTCCTCGCCGTGATGGAATCGCCCGCCATCCTGGTAGGCGTGGTGATGGGGAAACTCGCCACGAAGGAGGGCGGCGAGAAATCGGGCGCATCGATCAAGACGGCGATGCACGAAGCGCTCTTTGGGCGCAGCATCTTCCTGCTGGTTGGCGCCCTGGTCGTGGGGGCGTTATGCGGCGAGGCCGGCATGAAGAAGGTCGAACCGTTCTTTGTCGCGCCGTTTCAGGGTGTGCTGGCTTTATTTCTCCTTGAGATGGGCCTGGTGGCGGGCCGGCGGCTCGGCGATTTGAAAAAGGTCGGCCCGTTTCTGCTTGGCTTCGGAATCGTTGTGCCCCTGATCAATGGCGCGCTCGGCGTTTACCTCGGGAAACTTACCGGCCTCGAACTTGGCGGGGCAACTTTGCTGGGTGTTCTGTCCGCCAGCGCGTCTTACATCGCCGCGCCGGCCGCCATCCGCATGTCACTGCCCGATGCGAACCCGACGCTCTACCTCACGTCCGCTCTCGCCATCACTTTTCCATTCAACATCACGTTGGGGATTCCCATCTATCTGGAAATCGCCCGCAAGCTTTACTCGTAAGCCATGAATACGCATCCCATGAAACTGGTGACCATCGTCTGCGAAGCGTACGCGAAGGCGGCGGTGACCAAGCTACTCCACGAAGTGGGTGCGCACGGTTACACGCTGTTCGCGGTGGAAGGCGATGGCGCCCGCGGCAAGCGCCCGGCGGATATCCCGGAGTTCGCGAACATCCAGATCGAAGTCCTCGTGCCACCGGCAGTCGCAACTACATTGCTGGAGCGGCTGGAGCGGGATTTTTTCCCGCGCTACGGGATGATTGCGTTCGAGTCTGACGTCCGGGTGCTGCGCCCCAAGAAGTTCTGAACCATCGCTGGGTGGGGGACATTGGGGAAGCTGCCATCCGCTGCCATGTCGGCGGGCCTTCGCTTTCGACACCAATCTCCCAACGTGCTGGGGAGCAAGCGCCGAGGCCCCCGGGCGTCCTTCGGAGGGAGATAAAGCGTCCACCCGCGAAGGATTGCTCAGGAAAAACATTGCTTGTACCGTCGGTCTTTGGCTTCATTTCCGGATGGCACCCGTGGCCAGCCTGAAACGCGCAACGACCGAAGGACGTTGCCGGATGCAAATTTTGTATTCCGGCCGGGTGCAGGGCGTGGGTTTTCGCTATGCGGTGCGGACGTTGGCCGCCGGATACGAAGTGACCGGGACGGTGCGCAATCTGGCGGATGGCCGCGTGGAACTCACGGCCGAGGGCGCCAAGACCGAGCTGAAAGCATTTCGCGAAGCGATTCAAGCCGGCGGTCTGGCCGCGAATATCCGCCACGAGGATTCGAGCTGGACTGACCCCAGCGGCGGGTTCACCGGATTTACCATTACGGACAGGAAGTAAATGAAGTTTGCCATCATCGCCGATATTCACGCCAACTTGGAAGCGCTCCAGGTGGTCCTCGAAGACGCCAAGAACCAGCAGGTCACCCATTACGCCTGCCTCGGCGACGTCGTTGGCTACAACGCCAACCCCAAGGAATGTCTGGATATTGTTCGCACGATGAACATGCCCTGCGTAAAGGGCAACCATGACGAGTACTGCTCCAGCGAGGAACACTTGGAAGGTTTCAACCCCGCGGCGGCGGAAGCCGTCAATTGGACGCGCAAACAACTTACGGAAGATGACCGCCAATGGCTGCGCGACCTCAAGTACACACGCATGGTGACCAATTTTACCATTGTTCACGCCACCCTGGACGGCCCCCAACGTTGGGGTTACGTATTCGACAAGCTCGCCGCGGCCGCCAGCCTGACGTACCAGAATACCTCGGTTTGTTTTTTTGGTCACACGCATGTGCCGGTGGCCTTCATGAAGGACAGCGTGGTGCGGGGGGGCACTTACTCGAAGTTCAAGACGGAGCCAGGCAAAAAGTATTTCGTCAACGTCGGCGCCGTCGGACAGCCGCGCGACAACAATCCCAAATGCGCCTACGTGGTCTATGACCCGGACGAAAGCACGATTGAAATTCGCCGGCTGGATTACGACATCGCCACCGCCCAGAAGAAAATCCTGGCTGCCGGCTTGCCCGAGCGGCTGGCCGAGCGGCTCGCCTACGGAAGATAGCATGACGAGCGACGGATGACGAAGCGCCGGCGGCGCTGCCGGTGGGTTGCCGGTCCATCCGTCATGGGCCCGTTGTCATCTTGAAAATCCTCATCCTCAAACCCAGTTCGCTTGGCGATGTGGTGCAGGCGCTGCCCGTGCTGCGGCTCCTCAAACGGCATCTCCCTGCGAGCGAAATTCACTGGTGGATTGACTCCGGACTCGCGCCGTTGCTGGAGGGGGATCCGGACCTTACCGGGATGGTGCGGTTCGAACGGAAGCGCTGGGCGTCGCCCCCGCACTGGCCGGAAATGTTGCGGAGCATCGCCGGGATGCGCGCACACAAGTTTGACTGGGTAATTGATCTTCAAGGCCTCGCCCGCAGCGGCGCTTTTGCCTGGCTGGCCAACGGTCAACTTCTCGCTGGCCTCGACGAAGCGCGCGAAGGGGCGCGAGGATTTTACGACATCATCGTGCCGCGCGCCTCGTTTCACACGCATGCGGTGGACTGGTATCTCGCCTTGCTGCCGCACCTTGGGGTGCCAGTGCACCATGATTTCGTGTGGCTCCCGGTACGACCCACCGCCGCCGCGGCGATCCAAGCAAAGTGGCCGGCTGACGGCGCGCGGTGGATTGCCCTCCAACCCGGGGCGCGCTGGCTGAACAAACGCTGGCCGGCGGAACATTTCGCCGAATTGACGCGCCAGCTGGCAGCGGAGTTCCCGCAGGCGCGCTTCGTGGTCTTAGGCAGCACGGATGACCAACCGCTGGGGGAAATTATTGCGCGCGCGACCCCGGAGCGCTGCTTGAATCTTGCCGGCCAGACCGCTCTGCCGGAGCTGATCGAATGGCTGCGGCGGTGCGAATTGATGGTGACGAATGACACCGGTCCGATGCACGTGGCTGCGGCATTGGGCAAACCGGTCATTGCCATTTGCGGTCCGACCGAACCACGCCGCACCGGACCCTATGGCCAACGTGAGCGTGTGGCGCAGATCAAACTACCCTGCGTCCCGTGCCTCAAGGCGCGCTGCGCTTGGCCACAACCGATGGAATGCATGACCGCGATGTCGCCGCAGGAGGTTTTTGCGCGCGCCCGGGGCGAGTTGGCGCGGTGCGGTTGAATAGCTTCCCAGCCGGGCCGTCAGTTTCCGGCGGCCGCCGGAGCGGAGCCGGTGAGCTGGTTTTGCTGCTTGCCACGCCGGCTGGCCCACTTAAAGTGAATCTATGAAAATCTTGGCTTTACTACTCATGTTCGCCCTCGCGCCACTCGGGCCCTTAGGCGCGCAGGTCTCGGTGGAGGTGGTACTGGATCAGGAACATTTTCTGTCCGGCGAACAGTTGACGGCCGCGGTGCGCATCACCAATCGCTCCGGGCAGACTTTGCATCTGGGCGGCGACGAAGACTGGTTGACGTTCGCCCTGGAATCGCGCGATGGCCGTGGGATCGTGGCAAAACAGAGCGACCCTTCGGTGTTGGGGCCCTTTACGTTGGAGACTGGCAAGGTTGCCACCCGCCGGGTGGATCTGCTGCCCCACTTCGACCTCGCGCGCGCCGGGCGCTACACCATCGTCGCCTCGGTGCGGATCGAGGATTGGGAC
>JANOHH010000028.1:0-2111 GCA_031406395.1 Verrucomicrobiota bacterium
TTCCCAACGTGCGGCTGACGGGTTCTTCGGGCAGCTCCCGGAAGCGGACAAACGCGGCCCGCACCCGCGGTTCGTCGCGCCGGTCGCGGCACGTCAGCGAAAGAATTTGTGCGGCGCGATTCTCCGGACCGGGATGGCCGCCCCACGCGGGATGCGTTGTCGCGAGCGCAACCTTGATGTCAGCCGCCGATGGGGCGGAGCGATCACCGAGCAAAGCCAGGCAGCTTTCGACGACTGCATTTCCGCGTCCGCTGCGGCGGAGGAGCCGGCCGACGAGCACTTCGTAATCATCGTTCTGCGGGAACAAGGCGCGATCCGGGTCGGTGGGCACCGAGCGGATGAGTTGCGGCACGATGGCGGCAGCCTGCGTTGAGCCAAGCGCGTCGAGCGCCTCGATGAGTCGCGCATGCAGCGGCGATGAATGGCAGGCGTAAAGCGCCGGGTGGTCGCTGTACCAGCCGACGTAGTGCCAGTAATCCTTCAGCGCGGCGAAGGTCTCGATGAGGGTGCCCTCCGCCTTTGGCGAACCGATGCGCCCGAGCGATTCGACGATCGCCTCGACGAGATAGAGATTGCCGGCGACCGGATCGAGGTTCTGCGCCAGGAGTTCGCCCAGCAACGGAAGCGAGTTCGTATCGCGGAGTTGGCCGAGGGCGCGGACGGCTTCCTGGAGCGTGCGGGGATTGAGGGCTGAACTTGCGGCAAAAGTAAAGTTGTCCGTGCGGTTGTCCTTCACGAAAAGCGGGTAAGGATTTCGCGCCGCCTCGGTGCGGATGAAATCCCGAAGCGCGGCGGCCGCAGCGTCACTGCCAATATGGCCAAGGGCAACGATGGTGCTGCGCTTCGCGGGCGAGGATGCGCTCAGGTCGCGAACCAGCGCGGCCTCGACGGTTGGGCACGAATTCGAAGCCAGCCATCCGACCCAGTTGGCGGCGACGCCGGTCGGCTCCGCGTGGGCGGTGAGATTTTCCAAAGCGACATTGGCGGCCTGGACGACGACCGGGTCTTTGTCCTCCAGCGCATTCAGCAGTGGTTCAATGGAGTCGCGCGTGCCGCACGCCGCCAGGCCGAGCGCCGCCGCAACGCGGGCTTCGCGCCCCGCTGCTTTCAACCCTTCGGCCAACGCGGGAGCTGCTCCGCGCTCGCGCAACAGCGCGAGGCGTTGCGCCGCGGAAATCTTTTGGCCCTCGTCGGTGCCGCGCAGGTGCTGCAGGAGCGCGGCGATTTCGTCCTGGCGCGAGGCGTTGGGCGCGTTGCGGAGCGCGTTGCGATTGAGCGAAGCGCATTCGCGGAATCTTTCGAACTGCAAATCCATCATGCCGGTGACGCCCGGATTGTTGCCACGAAATCGGTGCGGATCCCCCTGGCCGAGCAACTTCACCGGCAAAGCGCGTAGCGCATCGGCCGGCTGGCCGGCCCAATCCGGTGCGGCTTCGCGCGGTTGATGGCAGCCGATGCAGGAACGGCGTTCGCCCGGGCGCACATATAACCACGACATTTCGTTCAACTCCGAACGGCCCTCGGCGTCCACCGCTTGCAGCGCCAGCGGCATGTCGGCCGGCACTTCGATGCTGAACGAGCCGTCCGGTGCGAGCGGCACGGTGCCGAGTTCGACGGTTTCATGGCCGACGTGGACTATGTGCGAGTGCGACGAGCGTGTGGTCAGCGGCACCGCCCCGAGCACGCGGATGGCACGAATGCGTTCCCAATCCGCCTTGGTCTTGGTGGTGAAGCGAGCGTCCTGGCAAAACAGAAAACCCGTCGCCCCGGGTCGGTTCGCCCGCGTCCGATCCACATAGTCCGGAATGACGGGGGGCCGGCTGCGCGCGCCCAGAAAGACCGGCGAATGAAGGCCGCCCACCGGGGACTCGAAGATGGATACGACGCGATTGTCGCGCGAGTCAATGACACCGAGCACGTCCGACGTCAGCCGTTTTCCATCCGGGCGCAGGACGGTGACGAGCAGCCGTCCGTCGGGCAGCGGCGCGAGGTCCCCCAGGTTACCCGGGAGGCGCTGCTGTTCCCGTTCCGGGCTGCCAGCAGCGCCGATGAAGTTGCCGCGGGTGGAAATGTAGGCGAGGCGTCCGCCGGGCAGCGGCGCCGGGCTGCCG
>JANOHH010000029.1:0-2049 GCA_031406395.1 Verrucomicrobiota bacterium
AACGCGGTTTGACCTCTTGTTCGCCGCGCCGTAGAATCCGCTCCATGTCATCCTCGTCGTCCATCGGGATGGAGGGCAGAAGCCGCGCCTTGCCGTAGTCCGGGTCATTCGGATCAATGGCTTTGTCCGGGTCGAAAATGCGCGCGTCCACCGGCACACACTTGTAGGGACGGAAGTCCGGTTTCGTGGTGAAGCAATCGGAGAAATCATTTACCAACGCGTCGAACATGTTCAGCGGTGGCAGGCCAAAAATCTGGTAGAGCGTGCGGTGCATGCTGACGATGGTGGTGTGGCGGTGCGAGACATAGCTCCGCTTCGCCCACGGGCTGATGAGCAACAGGACGCTGCGTTGGCCGTCCACATGGTCCGGCTCTCCGCCCGAGTCGTCTTCCGTCACGAAGATTGCCATGTTTTTCCAGTAGGGAGTGTGCGTCAGGAATTCGACAATCCGGCCCAAGGCCAGGTCGTTGTCCGCCATGTACGAGGCAAGATAGGGATAACCTTTGTAGGGTTTGGGATCGGCGCCGTGATCATTGCAGATGGCGATATTAACGAATGACGGGAAGCGTTGCTTGCCTTTCAGGAAAAGCTTTTCAACATCTTTCATGAACCAGTGGGCGCGGTACTGGTCCGGAATGTTCATATTAAAAATTGGAAACTCGCGACAGGTGTTGTCATAAAGAACTTTGGGCATTGGAAAATTGACGACCTCGCGCGCGCCGGTGGGGTGCGTGTCCTCGCCTTCGTCCACGCCGGGAAATTCAAACCCCTCGCCGTAGTTGCGAAAAGTGATACCGCTACGCGCCAGGTGTTCCCACATCGAGCCCGCTTCCGGATAATCCTCCGGAAGGAGCGAACCGTTTGAACCCATCGAGTAACGACGACCCGGCGCACTGCTGTCCTTTTTGAACGACCAACCGACCGAATAGGTCATCTGCATCAAGTTGTTCGGTTGTACGCCGACCAGCCAGCGATGGCCCACGCCGGAGGCTTCCGGCTCCATGTAAAAGTTGTCGCTCACGGTGAACTGCCGCGCCAACGCGTTATGGTTGACCATCACGGCGACGTCTTCGAGTTTGGGCTGCCCTTTGCCCTCAATCGATTGGTTCAGTCCCCAGCGTAACAAACTCGGGTCGTGCTTCGCGCCTGGAATGCGATCGAAGATGGTGTCGTAGGTATGATTTTCCTTGGTGATGAAAACCACGTACTTGATTTCCTTGGAGACCTTGCCCGGCACCGTGGGGATGACCGGCGAGGCCATTTTTTCCCGATCGGCACGGCGATCCACCATGCCATTGTAGGCCAGCACGTTCTCCGTCATGGTTTTGAGTTCAGCATCCGACGGCACATCCAGGACGCTGACAACGCCGCGCATGCCGAGGAAATCGCTCTTGGGAATTTCCTTGCCCGCGCTCGGGCCATTGCCGAAGCCGCGAAAGCAGATGCAAACGAGCTGCTTGCCATCTGGCGAAAGCGCGACGCGATACGGATACCACGCAGTCGGGATGTGGCCCAGGACGGCCAGCGTTTTCGTGTCCAACACAGCGATGGCGTTGATGCCCAGCTCGGCGACGTAAAGTCGCTTGCCGTCCGGGGAAACAACCATGCCTGAAGGACTAACCCCTCGCACCTTGGCCACCAACGGCGACGGGATGATACGCTGCGTTACCGCGATCTCATTCTTCGCCAGATCAATGCGCTCGATCATGTCGTTGTTGCCGTTGGACACAAAGAGCGCGTCGCTCTGCGCAGCCAGGAAGTTGGGCGCGCTGCCGCCCACGGTCTTGCCGTTGTCCGATGGCACGCCGACCAGCAGGCCCGTCTTGAGGCGGCTGATCACCTTGGGCGCCGCCGGGTTTGCCACATCCACGCCCCAGACGGAAAATGATTCGGGCACATTCGGTTCGCCGAGACCGGGAATCTTTCGGCCCTCAAACTCCACGCCGTCGCGCGCCTCTTTGCTCGGGTAACCGAACGGCGGAAAAGTGAGGCCACGCTTGTCGAACTGAGGATCATTCGGCGGCGGGATGGGACTGTATTCGAACAGGC
>JANOHH010000031.1:0-2676 GCA_031406395.1 Verrucomicrobiota bacterium
AAGCCGAGCCGCCAGCCCTCCCCGTGGGAGTAGTCTTCAGAGGGCAGCACGCGGGGCGGGCTGGTTTTGCCGGCGCGGCCGTGAGGGCGACGAGACGAGACGAAACGGCAGAGGGGAGCGGAGCGGGAAAAGACCTGAAAATGGTTGGTGGTCCTGGCCTGTCTCCGGCGATTCAGTGGCGGGGAACGGAACGGAAGCGGAGCAAACAGCAAGCGGTCAAAGATCGTGAGCGGTTGTGTAGCGGAGTGAAGTAGAACGCTGCTGAAACGCCGGAGTCAGGCGGTTTTCCACGTCGGCAGTCTGCGACTTTCCGCAGGCTTGAAAATCCAGGCTTGCCGGTGTGGAGAAGTCGCAGTCTGCCGGCGCTGGCGATGGACCGGCTATTTGCGGCTGCGAAAATAGCGCTTATCACTATTTTCGTTTTTTAGCTTTTGTGAAAATAGCCAGTTATGCTATTTTCATGTTCGAAAACAACGAATGGCGACGAAAACAAACATTCCGGGCAAGCAGATGCCTCAAGGTGGCTACAGCGCATTTGTCCCGGCGTCTCTGCCACCCAAACTGGATTGGACGCCCCGGCTCATTCGGGTTCTGTCAGACGCGGACCGCTTGATTGGCAAATTGGCCGGTGAAGGCGGACGCCTTCCCAATCCGCATGTCCTCATGCGCCCGTTTGTGAAGCGCGAAGCGGTGCTGTCGAGCAAGATCGAGGGCACACAAGCCACGCTCGGTGAATTGCTGGCGGCAGAAGTCGGTGTGGCAGTGGATCGCAGTCCCGAAGACTTGCGCGAAGTGGGCAATTACGTGATTGCCCTGGAACACGGCATCACCCGGCTCAAAGAGCTGCCACTGTGCGTACGGATCATCCGGGAGTTGCACGAGAAACTCATGACGGGCGTGCGCGGACAGGAAGCCAGTCCGGGCCGGTTTCGCAAAATTCAGAACTGGATTGGACGCCCCGGTAGCACGCCGGCAACGGCTACCTTTGTCCCGCCCCCGCCGGAAGAAGTGGAGACGTGCCTGGCTCAGTGGGAAAAATTCGTACATGAATCGGACTTGCCGCCGCTGGTGACCATTGCGCTAGCGCATTACCAGTTCGAGGCCATCCATCCCTTCCTGGACGGCAACGGGCGCGTCGGACGTTTGCTGATCACGCTGTTCCTGATTGAGCGACAGATTCTGCCGACGCCACTGCTGTATCTCTCGGCATTCTTTGAAGCGGCTCGGCGGGATTACTATGACGGTCTGCGCGGCGTCAGCGAACGGGGCGCATGGAATGACTGGCTCGAATACTTTCTCCTCGGTGTGGCCCGCATGTCGGAAGACGCGTTGAGCCGGGCGGCGCGGATGAATGCAAAAGTCGCCGACTGGCAAAAGAAGGTTGCCGGCGACTCAACGAATGCTCCGTCACGGGTGGTGGAATTGCTTGCGGCGAATCCGTTCATCACGGTGAAGGGCGCTGCCGACAAGCTAGGTGTGGCCTTTACCACCGGACAACGTGCCATCGAACGATTGGAACGCCTTGGCATCGTGAAGCAAATGGGGGATGCAAAACGCGATCGGGTTTACTGCGCTAAAGCACTGCTCGACATCCTCGAAGAACCGGCGCAATTGACGCCCGCCTGAATCGGTCCTTGCCTGTCTCCGGCGTCTCGGTGGCGAGGAACGAAATGAAGCGCATGCAACCGGCGCACGGACGGGGTCGGGTGCGGTTGCGAAGCGGAGTGAAGTAGAACGCTGCTGAAACGCCGGAGTCAGGCGCATTCCCACGGCGGCAGTCTGCGACTTGCAGCAGGATGGAACATCCAGGCGAGCCGGTGCTGCAAGTCGCAGTCTGCCGCCGCCAACGGATGCTAAATGCCGGCCGCCGGATGATCCACAGGATGCTGGTTCGCATTCGCCCAGTATTTCTCTTCCGAGCCCCGCATCATCAGGAGGTGCGCAATCACCTCGTCGGTCGGGCACATGACACCAGCCCAAGTGTCGGCATAATAGCCGATGGGATGCAGGCACAGGGCACACAACGGAAAGCCTCCTGTCTCATCCTGCCTTATGGCAATGGTTGGCCGGCCTCGACGAAATATGTAGGTCACTTGACTGCGCTTGCTCAACTCAGCGAAGTGACCGGTGAGTTGGTACAGTTGGAAGCAGTCGCTGGGAATCAGAGTGGCAAGCTTCTGCTGGGCCTTTTGCTCGGCCTCGATGGGCCAGACTACGGCTGCATCCAAGGTTCGTATGGTGAAAGAGAGCCTTTCCTCCCGGTCCAAACCGGCCCGTGCGCGGCCCTGCTTGTCGTGAAGCACGATTACGCGGGCTTGGTATTTCTCATTCCACCAAGAGTTGACTCTCCGGTATTCTTCGGGCTCGGATGGCGGCGGCTCATCCAGCGACTGAACGGCGCCATGCTCGTCGTAACACTCCTTCCAACTGAAGTCGGCAATGCCGGGGTGCTTGTAGCGAGGCTCAAGCACGAGGGACAAGCCGGGCACTGGTAATGGCAAGCCGGACCAATCTTGATGTCCAATCCTCTCCTGGGCCACCATTCGAACGGCCTGATCCAAGGTGACCAGGTCCTTGTCGATGATTCGCGTCGCTTCGTTGCCCATGCTCAACCTCCGGCCGAGCGACCAACGGCCGTGGCTCGTGTTGCCGCAACCGGAACTTCCTCCGACGGCG
>JANOHH010000051.1:0-2254 GCA_031406395.1 Verrucomicrobiota bacterium
CGAATCCCTTCGCTCGCTCCATTTTTCCCCTCAAGATTTTGCAGTTTCACCTCCTTTGGCGACCGAAGCGCTTCACATTTTCCTGATTCACTGTCGTTCACCTTGCGTTCCAACCGTACGCGGTGCTGCGGTTTGGCAGCAACGACAATAAAAGATGCCAGACCTGGCCAGCGCAAAGAGTTCGCCAGGAGATCGGCACGAGTAGTGGATAAGTATTTTCATGCTTCGACTGGATCAGGGCCGTTTCGCAGTTGACTACTGTAACATCGGAGATTACCTAAATGGAAGTTCATGAGAACGAGTTGTCGTTTTGCAATGGCGGTACACGTGTTGGCGGTCCTGGCCTATAAGGAAGGGGATCGCGTGACGTCCGCATTGCTCGCGGGCAGCATCAACACCAACCCGGTCATAGTTCGTCGGCTGCTGTTGGTCTTGCAACGAGCCAAACTGGTGGAGACCGGCAAAGGGGCCGGTTCAGGTTCCCGGCTGAGCCGTTCCCCTGGTCGCATCAATCTTGCCGAAATTTACCGGGCGGTGGAAAACGCGGAGCCGTTTGCCACGCCCGCCCGCAAGCCGAACGCGGCCTGCCCAGTTGGGTACTGCATTCGGGCGACGCTGGATAAGGTCTTTGCTTCGGCGCAGGCGGCTTTGGAAAAAGATCTGGAGAAAACCACTTTGGCCAGCGTGATCGGAGCGGTAAAGGCTTCCGGGGTGTGTGGACAAAAAAAAGTTAGTTGACGGTCTCTTTTTTTAGGCAATAGTGTAATCACAGTTGTTACATATACGGGAAAAAGAAAATAGGCAACTAGAGCATGCGAATGGAATCCTGGAAAGCGCGGGCATCGGAAGGGCCTTGGGGAAGGTTTGCGCGGAATCTTGTCTGAAGATTCTGACGCAGATCGCCGCGGCCAAAGCCGCGATCTTTGCCGAGTCGTACCAAGCTCTCAAAGCGCAGGAGCGTCTGTTGCGTCTGGCGTTAAATGAAGCCGAGGCGACGGCTTGGCAGACGATGTATCCGCAACTCCTTTTTCCGGTTCTCGCCACGGAGAAGGTTCAGGCGGTCATCGCGTGGAAAGCCCGTCAGCAATCCGTGCGGCGTTCAAGCCCGGCCTATCGGCTGGTAGTCTGAGCGGGGCTAACTAAATTCAAAAACCGAAACCACAAAAATATGAAAACCATAAACACAGAAGAACTCCTGAACCAACTGAACTGGCGCTATGCGACGAAGCAATTCGATCCGCAACGCAAAATCAATCCGCAAACCTGGGCCGCGCTCGAAGAGGCCCTGGTGCTCACCCCATCCTCCTTCGGGCTCCAGCCGTGGAAGTTCATTGTCGTCACCAATTCGACGACACGGGAGCAGCTGGTGCCCGTCTCGTGGGGTCAACGGCAGGTGGCCGATGCATCGCATTTGGTGGTCTTCGCCATCAAGCAGAATCTGAACGAGGCGGACATTGACGCTTATCTGAGCCGGATTGTTGCGGTGCGCGGCGCCGCGCGCGATTCATTAAACGGTTACCGCGACATGATGGTCGGAAGCCTCATCAAGGGCCGCGACGAGGTGGCGCGGAAAAATTGGGCGGCGAATCAGGCCTATATCGCATTGGGCAATTTCTTGACGAGTGCCGCCTTGTTGGGCATTGACGCCTGCCCCATGGAAGGTCTCGAGCCGGCCAAATACGACGAAATTCTGGGCCTCAATCAACAGGGCTTGAGCACGGTGGTCGCGGCAGCGGCAGGTTATCGCGCCTCGGGCGACAAATACGCGGGAGCAAAAAAGGTGCGCTTCCCAAAGAAGGAAGTGCTGGTTGAAGTCTGACGACCAAGACCTCCCCGCTGTGGTCTGGCCAAGGTAAATAAATTCGGAATAACTCATGAAAACCCCGTTCGAACAAAATTACGACGCTCGGACAATCCAGTTCAGTTCGCTGCGCGTCCGGGTGCCGCCGAGCCGTCTGCCGCACCGCCGGCCCGCGGCCACGTGCTTACCGGTCAACACGAAGATTGCGCCGGCGGAATCGGCACGATTAGAGTCCGCCCGCGGTGATTCGTTGCAGCTTTACCTCAACGAAATTGGCCTGGTGAAGCTGCTGACGCCGAAGGAGGAGATCGTCCTCGCCCGACGGATCAAGCGCGGGGATCAACAGGCGCGGGAGGATATGATCAAGGCCAACTTGCGATTGGTGGTGAAAATTGCCCGTGATTATGCCGGACTCGGCCTGCCGCTGCTCGATCTCATCAACGAGGGCAACAT
>JANOHH010000055.1:0-7300 GCA_031406395.1 Verrucomicrobiota bacterium
ATCCCAAATTGATCGCGGTTGTGAACCGGGCCAATTGGTGTGGGGTTTGCAAGGCAAACGCCACAAGGTTTGGAGCGGTTTTAATGCTTTATGCAGCAAAGGGTGTAAACATCTACTTAAATGACCTCACAGATGAGACAACGAAAGCGGCATCTAAGCTGGAGTTGGAAAAGGCTCATGTTTACGAAGCCGTAAGCACCATCCCGCGCCAAGGATTCGGAAAAATCTTGAAGGCCTGCAGGTTGGTAAAAGACAAAAAGCAAACACAGGATGTATCCGGTATTGTTACATTCATCGACCCGAAAACACACAAGCAAGTAAAGCAACTTAGCATCGCAGAGTCAGATGACGTAATGAGAAAGGCCATTACTGAACTGTTAAACTAAATGCGGCGGCTTCAAAATCTCCGATGGATAGCCGCAGGGTGAGTCCAATCGGGTGAATGGCGTGATCCCTTCGGAATAATTCGCAACGCAGACGACGAAATCTTGTATTGCCCCGCTGGACTTTCCGCACCGGTTTCACGAATCTTTTGCCATCATGAGCAAGCAACTTGAGCAAATTGATCCCGAACTTGCGGCTTGGATCGCAAAGCAGCGGTTGTTCTTCGTCGCCACCGCGCCATTGACGCCGAATGGTCACATCAACACGTCGCCCAAGGGCGGCGAGGCGTTTCGCATCCTTGGGCCACTGGAGGTGGTGTATCAGGATTACACAGGCAGCGGCGCGGAAACGGCGGCGCATCTGCGCGAGAATGGACGCATCGTCATCATGTTCTGCGCGTTTGAAGGCCCGCCGAAAATTGTCCGCCTGCACGGACGCGGCGCGGTCATCACGCCAGAACACGCACGGTTTGTGGAAATGACGGCGCACTTTCCCGCGAATCCCGGCACGCGGGCGTTCATTCACGTCGCCGTCCGCCGGGTTTCTGCGTCGTGCGGTTTCTCGGTGCCGTTCTTTGACTACCGCGAACACCGCACCACGTTGGATGATTGGGCGGTGAAGCAAGGCCCGGAGAAAATATGTGAATATCGTGCCGGCAAAAACCAGAAGAGTATTGATGGCTTGCCTGCTTTTGATGTTTGAATTTAGTGAGGAGGTTCAACGCGGACTTTAATGGCAACGCGGGCAAGCCCGACAAGAACTGGTTCAATAACCAAATTTCCCATGCTTGAAATTGCTGAGAACGTCTTCCAAATTTCTGTCTTCCCACGCAAAGCCGTCAACGCCTATCTGATTGGTTCAATCATCGTGGACTCCGGCGTGCGCTCTTCCGCCACCGTCCTGAAAAAAGCCCTTGGCCAGCGCTTATTGACAGCCCACATCCTGACCCATGCCCACGCCGACCACCAGGGTTCCAGTGCTTTCCTGTGTCACAATTATCGCCTGCCACTGTGGTGCGGCGCGCCGGATGTGCCCGCCGCCCAAAACGGCCAGGTGACGGGCGAATACCCCAACCCCCGCCATCCGATTGCCCGACTGCAGCAGCATTTTTGGGCCGGGCCGGGGCACCCCGTCGCCCGCACCCTGCGCGATGGAGAAATGGTCGGCGACTTTCGCGTGATCGAAACTCCCGGGCACGCCAGTGGTCACCTGGCTCTGTGGCGCGAACGCGACGGCGTGCTGATCGCCGGGGATTTGCTGGTCAACATGGACATGTTCACCACCCTACCCGGACTGCATGAACCGCCAACACTCTTCACTCATAACGTCGCCCAGAACCGCCAATCCATTCGCAAGATTGCAGCGCTCAAACCACGTGTGATTGGCTTTGGGCATGGCCCGGTCTTGCTTGATACGGATGAGTTGCTGGCTCTCGCTGCGCGGCTTGGGTAATACCGCGCTGCGTTCCGATTGGGCCAGCGCCAAGGACAACGCCACCGAAGCCGAGCAATGCTCCACTCACGCCCTTCGTTCCTTGATCCCCGCCAGAATATCCGCCATGACTTCCGCCTTCGGATTCGCGCCTTGCGGGCCGCCGTGGTGGAGACGCACGCTCACTGCGCCAGCTTCCATGTCGCGACCGCCGACGGACAGCCGCATCAACGCGCTGGGTATTGCAGGAGCGTCCTAGCCTGAACTCTGGTGCTTGGAGTAATTCTCCGAGGGGTGCCCGAACCCAATCGTTGTCCTTGTCACCGTGCCAACGAAGTTTTAACGATCGTTCAAGCCGTGATAAAATTTTAGAAGGCGAGGTGACGAGTCGTTCCGGCGGGAATCGGGGAACACTCCTCAACCGCCATACGGCCCACGTCTCGTTCCGTGGGATGGGATAGACCACAACGCGAACAATGGCGTTCGCCAGTGAATTATCCCAAGGGGCAAGTTCGGCGATGATTTGCATGGAGGGAATCTCCGGCGTTTCGTTGGTTGAAGCGGCGAACTTCTTGTAACAATCTCTTTTCACCTGGCGTAGTATGTGGTAAGAATTCTCCACCATCAGAAATGAAACCACTTGGATACAACTGCCTTTACTGGGTGTTCGTGTGCTTCTTGCTGTTGCAGGTTCGCGATTCCGAAGCCCAGCAGAATAATGCCAACCTGAGTTCGCTGACGTTGAGCGCGGGCGTCCTGACCCCTCCTCCTTTCGCCCCCAACGACACTTCATATACCGCCGCCGTCGGTTACGGGGTGACAAACCTCACGTTGACGGCCGTCCCGCAATCCGGCTCGGCAAGCATGGCTGTGCAGATCAACAGCGGCGGATTCTCCAACTTTGGCTCGGTCAGCGGGCTGCTGGCGCTAAATGTCGGAACGAACCTTGTCGAAGTGCGGGTTACCTCTGGAAATTTCTCGGTCGTTAAGATTTATCAGGTCGTTGTCACCCGCTCCGGTCCGCCGCCCCCGAATGTTCAAACCCTGACCGCTGTGGTTGGTACCGGGATCGAGACTTTGCGCGGCGTGGCCAATCCCCAAGGCAGCCATGCCACGGCTTGGTTTGAATGGGGGACGACCACCAACTATGGCAACCGCACACCACCGCAGGCGCTCGGCAGCGGCTTCAGCGACACGAATTTGAATCATGTTCTGAACGGTTTAATCCCCTGGCGGGCCTATCACTTTCGCGCCGTCTGCTCGAACAGCTTGGGCGTGGCCGTCGGTAGCAACGCAGGGTTCACCCTGACCAATGAGTTGAGAGTGGACAGTGGACCCGCTGGCGGTGGACAGCCTTATTCCACCTGGCAGCCGGCGCTCGAACTCAACTATCTCATTCGCAGAAATGGACTGTATCCTTCAACAGGAGGATCCGTCGCAATTCATGAACATATCGGCAAGATAGTTTTGTTCGCGGGTAACTTTGCGCCCGCCAGTTGGCTGTTCTGTCATGGCCAGTTGCTTCCAATATCGGATAATGATGTGTTGTTCAGTCTGCTCGATACGACATACGGGGGTAATGGTATGACGACCTTTGCTTTGCCAGATCTCAGGTCCCGCGCGGTCCGGGGCATAGGACAGGGCGCCGGGATTCCATCCGTCGATTTGGGTGAGCAGTCTGGATTTTCCCAGCGATCCCTGATTACACCGCAACTCCCGGCGCACTCGCACGCGCTTCCACTGCCTTACGGGGGCATCAGTGGAAGCAACGTATCCAATTTTCCGCTATCAAACGATCAGCCCTATGTCGGGATCAGATCCTTGATCATTATCGGCGGCAACGCTCCGTCCGGACCCAAACCGTTTCAGGGGCAGATGACATTTTTTGCCGGTGACTTTGCTCCCAGTGGCACAGCGGAGTCATCCGGGCAAGTTCTGACCACCAACCAATATCCCGTGCTCTATTCCTTGCTTGGGACAAACTATGGCTGGAATGGCTCAAATGCGTTTGCTTTGCCGGACATGCGCGGGCGCGTGCCAATGGGGATCGGCCAAGGGCCGGGACTCAGCGCTCGCTCGCTGGCGCAAAAGGTGGGCGCGGCAAGCATGATGATGGCTCCCAGTCAGTTACCCGCGCATCAGCACGCGATGCCCGGTGTGCCACCACTCGCCCCGTTCACAGGCTTTACTGGCAGCAATCAACCTTTAAGTCTCGTGCAGCCGTCGCTCGCCCTGCGCTTCCTCATTGCCACCAACGGAGAAGTGCCATCCCCATCAGTGGAAGCCACCAACACCATGCTTGGGGAGATCCAATTGTTCGCAGGAACGACGGTTCCGTCGGGGTGGGCGTCGTGCGATGGCCAGGTGCTGAATATTGCAACGCACCCGGCATTATTTGGCGTGATCTCTAATTTCTACGGCGGAAATGGCGTCACCACTTTTGCGTTGCCCGACCTGCGAGGCCGCATTCCTGTTGGTTCGCCCACGGGACAGCCGGGTGCTGCATACGGTGTTGAGGAGTTCGTGCTTACCGAAGCGCAGATGCCATCTCACAACCATAGCGTGCCTGCACTGGAATTTTTTGGCTGGGGTGGCTATTTCGGTTTAAGCGGCGCTGACGCAGGGTTTGAATCCGACCCCGATACTGACGGTGTAAAGAACGGCTACGAATGGGCAACCGGGACCGATCCTGTCAACGCGACTTCTTTTGCACCGCTTACCATCCGCGCGAGCACAGGGCAGGCAAAAGTGGGCTTCACGCGCAACACGAACGCCACTGACGTCACGATTCACCTGCAACGCACCATAGCTCTGGGCAACACCAATGCCTGGTCCGGCTTGGTCACCAACGTGCTTGGCGTGTGGAGCGCTGCTGGCATCGTCACTGAAAGCGGAACGAACAGCGTGAAGTCGGTGGAAGTCTCAAATGCGCTTTCCAACAATCCCGCCGCTGACTATCGCCTGAAAGTCACCCGGCCTTGAACCGACCGAATACAACTTCCCCGGCATTGTCCCATATGGGACACAGATGTGATGGCCCGAACCCGCCTAGTTGGAATGGACACCAACAAATTTATTCACCCCCGTCGCTCTTTGATGCTCGCAAGAATATCCGCCACAACCTCCGCCTTCGGCTTCGCGCCTTGCGGGCCGCCGTGGTGGAGGCGCACGCTCACCGCGCCGGCTTCCATGTCGCGACCGCCGATGACCAGCATCGTGTGAACGCGCAATTGTTCCGCGTTGGAGATCTTCGCCTTGAACGGCGTCGCGCTGAAATCCGAGTCCACGCGCACCCTGTTCGCGCGGAGTTCGGCCACGATGGGCTTGGCGTAGTTGATCAACGCTTCGTCGTCGTTGAGCGTGATGACGCGCACCTGATCCGGCGGTCCGGGTTTTCCAATTGTAATCATCCCCAACTGCGCTATCATTTTCCCATCAAATTGGAAGCTCACCGCCGGGGTGAGGCGTGGCCCGAACCCGTTTTCCTAAATCATTTATGAAGAACCGTGTTGTCGCTTCTCTGTTTCGCCGTTTCGCTTTCACCCTCATTGCCGCGACCGCGTTGCTGCTGGGGTTCACGCCCAAAGCCACCGCCCAGCCCTCCGGTTACGCATTGGATTTCAGCCCGGCGTCCAACAACTACGTCAGCGTCAATCTCACCGCGCCGCCCGCCAGCAATTACACCCTCACCGCCTGGGTCAACCTCCGCACCGGCGGCACGGCCTCCGGCACGCGCATGGCCGTGTTGAGCGGCACGGACTGCAACAGCTCCATCGAATTCCTCATCCACGCCTGGACCGATACCCCCACCGATCCGCAATCGCTCGAACTCGGGCGCTGCGGCGCGTTCAACGGCGGCGGCTCGACTGCGTTCGTGCCGTTGAACTCCTGGACGCATGTGGCCGTGACCGTCAGCAGCGCGAAACTGGTTTCCTATTACATCAACGGCAGCCCCGCCGGTTCGTGGAATGGTGCGGGCTTCAACCTTGGCTTCTCCAGCACCGTGTTGCTCGGCGCGAACAACGGCGTCCGCGGTTACGACGGCCTGCTGGACAATTTCCAGCTCTGGTCGCGCGAACTCTCGGCGGCGGAAATCCAGACCAACGTCACGCAGGCGCTCACCGGCAGCGAAAGCGGTCTTTACGCGTGGTATCCGTTCGACGAAGGCAGCGGCAACACCGCCACCAACCAAGCCGTCGCGGCGGGCGGTTCGACCGGCACGCTCATCAACAATCCGCAATGGGTCGCCCAGCCCGCGTTCACCAATGTGCCCATCGCCGGGTTGGCTCAACTTGCCTACAGCTCCGTGGCTTGGGGCGATTACGACAATGACGGCGGTCTAGATTTCCTCCTCACGGGATACGACGGCGGCGTCGGCATCTACGCCCAACTCTGGCGGAACACCGACAGCGGATTCACCAACGTCACCGCCAGCGTCGCGCCCGGTTTGCCACAACTTGGCTTTGGTTCGGTGGCGTGGGGCGATTACGACAACGACGGCCGCCTGGATTTCCTCCTCACGGGCACGGATAGCAACGGCGGCGGCGGCATCTACGCCCAACTCTGGCGGAACACCGGCAGCGGATTCACCAACGTCACGGCGACCGCCGCACCCGCCCTGCCGGGAGTTCAACGCAGTTCCGTGGCGTGGGGCGATTACGACAACGATGGCCGCCTGGATTTTCTCCTGACGGGAAACGATGACGGGAGCTTTTATTCCCAAAACTGGCATAACAACAGCAACGGAACTTTTTCCAACGTGACCGCCAGCGTCGCGCCCGGCCTGCCGGGAGTTAATTTCAGATCCGTGGCGTGGGGCGATTAAGACAACGACGGTCGCCTCGATTTCCTCCTCACGGGGCAAGACAGCGGTAACACCCCCAATTCCCAACTCTGGCGGAACACGGGCAGCGGGTTCACCAACGTCACCGCCAGCTACGCGCCCGGTCTGCCGGGAGTTACTTTCAGTTCCGTGGCGTGGGCCGATTATGACAACGATGGCCGGCTGGACTTCCTGCTCACGGGGAGGAACAACGCAAACTACTACTCCCAGCTCTGGCACAACAACACGCCGTTCAGCAACGCGCCGCCGACCGCGCCCACCGGCCTGCTCATGACCGCCACCACCAACGCCGTCATGCTCTCCTGGAACTCCGCCACCGACGGCCAGACCCCCGCCACCGGCCTCACCTACAACGTCCGCGCCGGCACAACGCCCGGCGGCATTGATCTTTTTGCCGGTCATGTGGATGCCACCAACGGCTTCCGTCGCGTACCCGCCATGGGCAATGCGTATCTGCGCCACACCCTCCCGCTCACCGGGCTCACCAACGGCCAGACGGTTTATTGGAGCGTGCAGGCGGTGGATACGGCCTTCGCCGGTGGGGCGTTCGCCCCGGAGCGCGGGTTCACCAACGGTTTCGCGCTCGTGTCCGTGCCCGGCCTGCCCGCCGCCTCGCGCGCCGCGTGGGGCGATTATGACAAC
>JANOHH010000105.1:0-12926 GCA_031406395.1 Verrucomicrobiota bacterium
TCTGGGCCGAGCAGCTTAGGGACGACAACGCTCGCAAGGATGAGTATGAGTCCGATGATGAGTAATGTGATGCCTTTCATATTTTCTAAATTCGTGATGATGCCTAGAGTAAATGGACAGCGGCGGCTTCCGTGCAGCCTGTTTCAGGGGACGACATTATTTCGGGAGGAATCATTTGTCGAGCGTAGTAAGTGGAGAAATCCCACAAGCAAGAGCGTTCGAGCAAAGTCGGCGGGAGACGCGCTCCCGCGTTCGCGTCCCGCCAGAAATCCTACGTCGCCACGGCGAGTTTCTCAAAGCCCTCTTCGATGGTGCTGGTGTTCTGAATGCGCGCGAGCCTGGCGTAAAGTCCGTCCTGCGCCACGAGTTCTTCGTGCGTGCCGCGTTCCACGATTTGTCCCTGTCGCAACACCAAAATCTGATCGGCCCGCCGGATTGTGCTCAGGCGATGGGCGATGACAAAGCTCGTGCGCCCGGCCATCAAATGTTCCAGCGCCTCCTGAATCAACCGTTCTGTGGCCGTGTCCACGCTGGCCGTCGCTTCGTCGAGGATGAGGATGGGCGCGTTCTTGAGCAGCGCGCGGGCAATGCTCACGCGCTGTTTTTCGCCGACGCTCAATTTCACACCCCGCTCGCCAACGCGCGTTTCAAAACTCTCCGGCAGGTTGGCGATGAATTCATAACAATTCGCCGCCCGCGCGGCGGCCAGCAATTCCTCCCCGGTCGCGTCGAGTTTGCCGTAGAGAATGTTCTCCCGAATCGTGCCGTTGAAGAGGAACGGTTCCTGGCTGACCACGCTGATCTGCTCACGTAATGATTCGAGCGCAACACCGTCGATATCCTGCCCATCCACCAAAATACGACCGGCGGTCAGTTCGTAGAAAGCGGGCAGAAGATTTACCACGGTGGACTTGCCCGCGCCGGTTGGCCCGACCAAAGCAATCATTTCACCGGGTTGCGCGTGCAGGTTGATGCTGTGCAGCGCGGTTTTGCCTTCGTCGTAGCTGAAGCCGACGTTTTCAAAGACCACGTCACCACGGACGGGTTGGCGCAACGATTGGCGGAGTTGGGTGTCGGCCCGTTCTTTCGTCGCGTCGAGAATATCTAGCACGCGCTCCCCTGCCGCACGACCGCTTTGCAGCAATTGGTTCAAGCCGTGCAATTGACCAATCGGCGTGTAGAACATGCCAAGGTAAAGCAGATAACCCACGAGTGCGCCCGGCTCCATGTGCTGCTGGATCACCTGTCGTCCGCCCACCCAAAGCACAAGCGCAAAGCCAATCGCGCCGGCAAAACTCATCACCGGCGAATAGATCGCCCACACCCGCATGATGCCGAGTGTTCCCCGGCGCAATGTATCCGCCCGCTCGGTGAATCGCTGGTCTTCGTGCGCTTCGCGGCCAAAAGCCTTGATTTGCCGGACGCCCTGCAGGTTGTCCATCAGCAGGGCATTCATGGCGCTCGACGCTTCGCGTTGTCGGCGATAACGCCGATGCGCCGACAGCGTGTACCACAACGCGCCCGCGGCCAGCACCGGTATCGGCGACATTGCAACGAGCGCGAGCATGGGATTGGTGTAAATTAGGATCGCGCCCACGCCTAGGACGCCGACCAAGGCCACCACCCCTTGCTCTGTCCCGTCAATCAACACCCGTTCGACGGAGTTCACGTCTTCAATGACTCGCGTCATCAAATCGCCGGACGCACGCTGATCAAAATACCCAACCGGCAACCGTTGCAACCGCGCGTAAACGTCCCGGCGCATGTCGAAGATCACGTTTTGCTCGAAGTGGTTGTTGATGAGAATTCGCAAGCCGCTGAACAAATCGCGCAACAGGAAAGCGCCGATCAAGCCCAGCATCACCGGGGTCAGTCTTTCGATGTGCCCCTGACGAATCACATCGTCAATGGCATAGGCGGTGAGTTTGGGAAACGCGAACGACGCCAGCAGCGAAAGCACGGCGCAAGCAACAGTAGCCACCGATGCCAGTTTGTAAGGCCGGAGGTATATGGCAACGCGCCGGACCACTTCCCGAGTCGAACGCGACTTCGCGGAGAACGTGGGGTCAGTTTCGGAGGATGCAGCGCGGTGAGCCATATTGCGATTCAAGCGGAGCGCGCTAACTGCGGCCCAGAAACTCCACCATCGCCCTGCCGAATGGCGCGAGGTCGAGCGGGGTGCGGCTCGAAATCAAATTGCCGTCCACCACCACGGGTTCGTTCACCCAGATGCCGCCCGCGTTTTCCAGATCGTCTTTGATGCCGAGCGAGCCGGTGACGCGTTTGCCTCTGAGGATTTTAGCCGAGATCGGAATCCAGCCGCCATGGCAAATGAACGCAACCAGTTTGCCCTGCTCGAAAAATTCGCGCGTGAGCGCAAGAATCTTCGCATCGCGCCGCAACTTGTCGGGCATGAAACCGCCCGGCACGAGCAACCCGCAGAAATCCGCACTCCGCGCCTCGCGCAGCAGCAAATCCGCTTTGGCGGGATAACCGTGTTTGCCTGTGTAGGTTTTCAGCTCCAGGCCGGCCAGGCGCATCGCGTAGCCCGCTTCTTCACAGCGCAATTTCGGATACCACAACTCCAGGTCCTCGTAGATGTCATCCACGAATGTGAGCAATGTTTTCGACATGGCTGATTCTAGTGGGCGAAACCAGCTTTGGGCAAGGCGCTTGCATTCCGACGTGGAAAATCACTTTGAAATCAGATGGCATCGCCGGGGCGATTCACTAGACTCGTGGCGCATGTTTTCACCGGTTGCCACGAAAGATCCCACAGCGGTCGCGCAGGAAGTGGGCGCCGCCTATCTGGCTCTTTTTCCGGCAGGCGACCGGCAATTTGTGGCCCGGGCATTCGACTGGGCGAACGCGTGCTTCACTGGCAACTACAAGAATTACCAACCGATTGACGCACGGTATCATGATTTTGAACACACGCTGCAAGGGACGCTATGCTTTGCCCGCTTATTGCGGGGCCGTTATCAAGCGGGCGGGCAACTGCTCCTGAGCGAGCGCATTTTCCAACTCGGCCTGCTGGCGATCCTGCTCCATGACACCGGCTATTTGAAGACGCGCGAGGACACCGAAGGTACCGGTGCCAAATACACCCTGACCCACGTCAAACGGAGCACGGAGTTCGCCGGCGGCTTGCTGGCGGAATTAGGCTGCCAGCCCGCCGACATTCAGGCGGTGCAAAACATGATTCGCTGCACGGGCGTGGATGCCACGTTGAACGTCATCCCGTTTCAAGATGAGATGGAAAAGACCGTGGGTATGGCGCTGGGCACTGCGGATTTGCTGGGTCAAATGGCCGCCGATGACTACGTCGAAAAGCTCCCGGTGCTTTACGCCGAATTTGAGGAAGCTGCCCGCCATACGCCCGACCGCACGAATCTACTCGGCATGTTCTCCAGTGCGGCTGACTTGATGATGAAAACCCCGGTGTTCTGGGAGAAATACGTATCCCTGAAACTGACCCGCGATTTTGAGGGCATTTGCCGCTTTCTCAACCACCCTTATCCCGATGGGCCGAATTTTTACTTCCAACGAATCGAGATAAACATGCAGCGGCTCCGGCAACAGCTCGACCGCGCGGAAGCCTGAGGCTTCCAAACGAGCATCCGGCGCGCTAGACTCAACCCATGTCGCGCGACTACGTTTTGCAACCCTTCCAATCTGCGGTTCACCTGCAGATTGATTACGCGCGCGAACTCAACGCCCAACAATGTGCCGCCGTCACGGCACCGCCCGGACCGGCCCTCGTGATCGCGGGCGCGGGTTCGGGCAAAACCCGCACCCTAATCTACCGCGTCGCCTATCTGCTCGAACAAGGCATTCCGCCTGACCGCATCTTGCTGCTCACGTTTACCAACAAAGCCGCCGGCGAAATGATGCGGCGCGTGACGGACTTGCTTGGGCACGAACTGGCAGCCCTTTGGGGCGGGACGTTTCACTCGATCGGCAACCGCATTCTTCGCCAGCACGCGGCGTTACTCGGTTACCAGCGGGATTTCACCATCATGGATCGCGATGATGCCAAGCATCTCATCAACACCTGCGTCGCGGAGTCGGACATCGACGTCAAGGCCACCCGCTTTCCCAAGGCCGAAGTGCTGGGCGATATTTTTTCGCTCGCGGTCAACACGCACAAATCCATCCCCGAAATTCTCGGCACGGAATACGGCTACTTCGACACGCTCGCGCCGCAGATCGAGGCCATGCAGATGAGTTACATCGCCCGCAAGCTTGCCACCAATGCGGTGGACTTCGATGATCTGCTCGTGCTCTGGCTCCGGCTGCTGCAAAAGCACCCCGACGTCTGCGAGCATTACCAGCGGCGCTTTCAATTCCTGCTCGTGGACGAATACCAGGACACGAACAAACTTCAGAGCGACATCATTGACCTGCTCGCCGCCCGGCATCAAAACGTGATGGTCGTGGGCGACGATGCGCAAAGCATCTACGCCTGGCGGGGCGCAAATTTTCAGAACATTCTCAAGTTCCCAGAGCGTTATCCGGGCGCCCAAACGTACAAGATCGAAACCAACTATCGCAGCACGCCGGAGATTCTGACCGTCGCCAACGCCGCCATTGCGGCCAACCTCCAGCAATTCGCCAAACAGCTCGCACCCGCCCGCAAGTCCGGCGCGAAGCCGGTGCTCGTGACGTGCAACGATGCCGCCGAGCAAGCAGCGTTCATCGCCCAACGCGTGCTCGAACTGCGCGAGGAAGGTCTGGACATGAACGGCATGGCGGTGTTGTATCGCTCGCATTTCCATGCGCTCGAACTGCAGCTCGAACTCACGCGCCGCAACATTCCGTTCAGCATCACGAGCGGCATCCGCTTCTTTGAACAGGCGCACATCAAGGACGTGACCGCCTATCTCAAGCTCGTGACCAATCCACGCGACGAACTTGCGTTCAAACGCATCGCCCAGCTTCTCCCGGGCGTCGGCGGCAAGGGAGCGGACAAGCTATGGAAACATTTTTCAGCGGAGTGCGGAGTGGGGAGTGCGGAATCCAACCGGCCACAAGCTTCGCCTCATGTCGCGACAGCCTTGCAACATTGCGCGAAATACGCCCCAAAAAAGGCCACACTGGCTTGGGCGCAGTTAACCGCGACCATTGCCCAACTCGAAGCCTCGGAAGTGCGCATCAGCGCGGCCAAGATGATTCCGCTCGTCATCGAGGCGGGCTACGACGATCACCTGAAGGAGAACTTCGCCAACTACCGCTCCCGCCTCGACGACTTGAAGCAACTGGCCATTTTTGCGCAGCAGTTTGCCACCGTGGACGAATTCCTTACCCAGATGGCCCTGCTCACCAACGTTGAAGCGGAGGCTGAACAACAACCCGCCGACCGCGACGACGAGAAGATTCGGCTATCAACGATTCATCAGGCCAAGGGCCTGGAGTTCGACGTGGTGTTTATCATCATGCTGTGCGATGGCCTGTTCCCTTCCGCCCGCTCGATGGAATCCACCGAAGGCGAAGAGGAGGAACGCCGGCTGTTCTACGTCGCAGTGACTCGCGCCCGCAACGAGCTTTACCTCAGCTACCCGCTCATCCGCGCCGGTTACGGCAACACCGGCGCGACCCTGCAACAGCCATCGCGCTTTCTGGAAGAAATCCCAAAAACAATGGTGGACGAGTGGAATCTGCGGACTTACGAGTGAAGTCCCCGACGATTCAGGCCGGGCGCCAGTCCAAAACTTTTAGCTGCACCACGCGCTTGCCATTGTAGTCATTGACCTGCGGCGCGAAGGCGACATCGAATTTCCCAACCGGCAACGACTCCTTGCCGGCGTTCCACCACACGGCTTCGTGACTGGTCTGGCCATCGGTCAACCACAGCTTCACATGTTGCTTCTCTGCACCCATCCGCATGACCGACCGTTGATGAGTGAGACCGCGGGCAAAGAATTGAGCCATCGGATTTCCCATTCCGGTCGGTTTGAGTTGATCGAGTTCGGCCAAGGTGGCGAGCGTGATTTCGCCCAGACTGACTTCCGCATCGAGCCGGAGGGGTGGCTGCAAATCCTCCAGCTTGAGCGAACGCCGGGCGAGATCGTTGAGGCGCGCGCGAAAAGCATCGAGCTTGTCCGGGTGAATCGTGATGCCAGCGGCCATCGCATGACCTCCGTGACGGAGGAGCAGGTCATCGCACTCCCGCAAGGCCGCCGCGAGGTCGAAACCCGCGATGCTCCGCCCCGACCCACGCCAGTTCTCCCCGTCCCCGCCGACAATGAACGTGGGCCGATAGAATTCTTGAAGCACGCGCGACGCGACGATGCCCACCACACCGATGTGCCAAAGCAACTGTCCCTCGACGATGACGAAGTCCGTCTCCGGATTGAATCTTGCCCGCACCGCACCCGCGACTTCATCCACGATGCTGCGCTCAATTTTCTGCCGCTCGCGATTCTGGGAATCGAGCCGCTCGGCGATGGGCAGCGCCTCCGCCACGTCGTGCGCCAGCAGCAGCCGCAATGATTCCTCCGCCTTCTCCAACCGACCGGCGGCGTTCAAGCGGGGGCCAAGTTGAAAGCCCACTTCATAGGTGCCGAGGGTCGGTGGGCATTGAGCCACTTGTTTCAACGCCACCAGACCCGGTCGTTGCGTCTTGCTCAAGCGCTCGAGTCCGGTGGAAACCAGAATGCGGTTTTCGCCGACGAGCGGAACCAGGTCGGCAATGGTGCCCAATGCGACGAGATCGAGGAGTGGACGCAGATCAAAGTCCGCCGCGCCGGACAGGCCGGTTTCGCGCCCGCGCTTCACCAGGGCGTGCGCAAGCTTGAAGGCCAGGCCGGCGGAACACAGCTCCTTGAAGTCTTGAGCCTTGAGTCCTGAGTCTAAACTCAGTTGCGGGTTTACGAGTGCGACTGCTGCCGGCGGCGGCGAAGAGACTTGATGATGGTCCAGAACAATGACATCCACTCCGCGTTGCTTGAGCCAGACAATGCTTTCCACGGCGGTCGAACCGCAGTCCACGGCGAGCAACAGTTTCGTCGGAAATCTTTTCAGGCAATTCTCCACCCCGTCCTGACTCAGGCCATAGCCTTCATCCATGCGATGCGGCAAGTAGGCGTTCACCGACCAACCCAGCGCGCTCAACATTTCCGTCAGCAGGGTCGTGGAAGTGACGCCGTCCACGTCGTAGTCGCCGAAGATGACGAGGGCTTCGCCGGTTTCCCGAGCCCGCAGCAAACGCTCGACGGCGGCGTTCATGTTGGGGAGCAGAAACGGATCGGCGAGTTGTTTGAGGCGCGGGCGGAGAAAGTGTTCGATGGAGACTGACTCGCTAAGGCCGCGATTCACCAAGCATTGCGCCAGCAGCGGGGAGATTTTGAGCTGCAACGCAAGTTGGCCCGTCAACAAAGGTTGAGAGGTGGCGGGCAGCCAACGGCATTTCATTCGCAACAACATCGCCGGAGCAGGCAGGCAAGGTCAATGCGCGGCTCGCTCTGAATTCGGCAAGGCTTGATTCGATTTCCAGAAATGCGCCCATTCCGAGACCGACGATCCTTCAATGCTTTCGCCCGACACGCTTTTCGCGGCGTCCCGCCACCACGGATACGGCAATGGAAGTGGCGATGATGGCCCCTACGACCAGCAAGGACACGCTGCTGGGGATATCCACCTGAAACCATTTCGGCGGCTGACTATGCGGGTCGAGCAGCATCTTCGCGCCGATGAAAACCAGCACGAAGGACAAGCCGACTTTGAGGTAACGGAAATAATCAATTGCCCCGGCCAGCACGAAGTAAAGTGAACGCAAGCCGAGGATGGCAAAGACGTTGGAGGTGAAAACGATGAACGGCTTTTGCGTCACGGCAAAAATGGCCGGAATGGAATCCACCGCAAAAATCAGGTCGGTGGTCTCCACCACCAGCAACACCAACGCCAGCGGTGTCAAAGTCAAACGGCCCTGCTCGCGGACGGAAAACTTCTGGCCGTGAAACTGGGTGGTCACGGGGAAGAACTTTTTCGCCAGACGGAGCAGAAAATTCTTTTCCGGCTGCACCCCTTCATCGCTGACAAAGAGCATTTTCACGCCGGTAAAAATCAGAAACGCACCAAAAAAGTAGAGAGTCCACATGAACCGGCTGATCAGCGCCGCGCCCGCCCCAATCATCACCCCGCGCATCAATAGCGCGCCGAGGATGCCCCAGAACAATACCCGGTGCTGAAACTGAGGTGGCACCCGGAAATAGGTGAAGATCAGGGCAATGACGAACACATTGTCCATCGAGAGAGACAACTCGATAATGTACCCGGTAATGAACTCGAGGGAGTCTTGCTTTCCCCAACCCGTCACCAGCGCCGGCGCGAGGAGCAAACCGAAGGCAACTGAAAGCGTCACCCAGATCGTCGTCCAGATCAGGGCTTCCTTGAACTTGACCACGTGCGCCTCGCGGTGGAACACGCCGAGGTCCAGCGCGAGAAAGAAGACCACGCAAAGAATAAAGCCCGCCCAGTGCCAGGTGGTAATTTCAATCAGGGCAAGCATGGTTCCAGTTCTTCTACTTAATCATGATCCAACTCTTAACCTAAATCCAACTTGCAGATGTAGATTACGATCAAAATCAAGATCAAGAAAACGTCCCCGCTCAGGGCTTTGCGGTCGGCCCCGCGGCGCCGCTTGCCAAGGACACTTGCGAGCCGAGATTGGGCCGGTGACCCTTATGCCACCAAAGGACGATGGCGCTCGCGATGAAGATCGAGGAATACGTACCGGTCAAAATGCCGACGAGGAACGTAAAGGCGAAATCATTCACCGGCCCGCCGCCAAAGAGATACAGCGAGAGGGTCGCCAGGAACACCGTGCCGGACGTGATGATCGTGCGGCTCAGGGTTTGGTTGAGCGCCTGATTGATCACTTCGCGGAACGTGCCTCGCACACCCAACTTCAAGTCTTCGCGGATACGGTCGAAGATCACGATGGTGTCGTTGATTGAGAAACCGATGATGGTCAAGAGCGCTGCCACGGTCGTGGCATTCATTTCCCGGCCCGCAAGGAAATACCAGCCGGTGGTCATCAATAAATCGTGGATGATCGCCACGACCGCGCCGATCGCGAACGAGAATTCATAGCGAAAAGCCACATACACCAGGATCATGAACAGTGCCACTAGCGCCGCCAGAATCGCTGTGTTACGAATTTCCGCACCCACGGTCGGACCGACGTTGCGGTCGGAGCTCTTGGTAAATTTTGCCGCCGCAAAATCGCCCTGAATCTGCGTGATAACCTTCTGGCTGGCCGCGGCCCCTTCCTTTTCGTCCGCCGCACGTACTGTGACCATCAGTGTCTTCGTGCCGGTGCCGAGCTCTTTCTGGTAGGCGATCAATGCGTCTCCCACCCCGGTTTTCGCCACCGACTGGCGAATTTCATCCACCCCGATGGCTTTGCTTTGGTCAAAGGTCAATGTCGTCTGCGTTCCACCCGTGAATTCGACGCCCATGACGTCTTTGCCTCGATAAATACCATAGCTGTTGCCGATGAGCACCAGCATCCAGGAGGCGATGAACGCCGGCTTGGCCCAGCGCATGAAATCATACTTCGCACCGCGAATAATTTGGAGCATCTTCAGATCCTTGATGAGATCCTTGGCGAGCAACCAGTCGAAGATCATCCGCGTCACGACCAAGGCCGTAAACATGCTGACCGACACGCCGATGGTCAGGGTCACGCCGAAACCTTTCACCGGGCCGGTGCCTAGGAAAATCAAGATCACCGACGCAATCAGCGTCGTCAGATTGGAGTCAAAGATGGTGCCAAACGCCTTGTCGTATCCGGCGTTGAGTGCCCCCCGAATAGATTTGCCCGCCGCGAGTTCTTCGCGGATGCGCTCAAAAATCAGCACATTGGCGTCCACCGCCATGCCGATGGTCAACACGATGCCGGCGATGCCCGGCAGCGTCAGCGTCGTACCGATGGAAGCCATCACGCCCAGGAGAATGATGATATTGAGCAGCAGCGCGATGTTGGCCACCAAGCCTGCCAACATGTAATAGACGAGCATGAAGCCTGCGACCGCGATGACGCCGTAGATGGCTGCCCGGATGCCGCTGGTGATGGAATCTTTACCGAGCGTCGGGTCTACATCGGTGGAATCAAGGATGCGCAGTGGCGCGCGCAACGGATTCTCCAAAACACCCGCCAACTCGCGCGCCTCGGCTTCGGAAAAGTTACCAGTGATCTGCCCGTTGCCAGTTTCGATCGGCTCGTTAATGTTCGGGGCAGAATACAATTCGCCGTCCAGGACGATCGCCAGCTTGCGGCCTTTAAACTCGCGGGTGAGCTCCGCAAACCGCGCCGCGCCCGAATCATTCAACTGAAAATTGATTTGGGGCTCCCCGAAATTACCCGGCACCGCCATCGCCTGTTTGACGATGCTGCCCGTGAGGCCCGGTTCGCCCTTCTTCTTGACAATGACTCGTTCCAGCCGCTCGCCGCCGGTGCGCGGCTTTGACTTGCGCTGCAGCAATTCGTAGCCGGGTGGGACTTCGCCCGCGTCCGCCAGTTGGTCAGACTGCTCATGAGCCAGGCGGAATTCAAGGAAGGCGGTTTTCTGGATGCTGACTTTTGCGCGGGCGCGGTCATCTTCCGACAAACCGGGCAACTGAATCTCAATCCGGTTGTTGCCTGCGGGCCGAATCACCGGTTCGGCCACGCCAAAGCGATCCACGCGTTTGCGCAACACTTCGATCGCCTGCGACAACGCGCCGGCCATTTCGTTGGTGTCGGACAACTTGGTCATGTCCATCTCGACGAGGAATGACGTGCCGCCTTGGAGGTCGAGCCCGAGCTTGATCTTGCCAGCCGCCTCACGTTGCAGCCGGTTCAGAATATAGGTCGTCGGGGCGGGTTCATTGCGGGCGTCGAACTCAAAGTAAGTTCGGATGTCGTTCGTACCGATGGCGGCTTGGAGGTTGATAAACGCCTGGTCCGCGTTCGTCTTTTGCATGGCCCGCGCGGCAAAGAGGATGTTGGAAAACGTCGTCTCCGCGGGCGCGACGCGGGCACGTTCGCCGAAGTGTTCCACCAGATCGCGCCCCTTCGGCGGGACGAAGCGATAATCGCGGAAAAAGATCTCGTTGAGCGAGAAGAGCAGGACGGCAATAACAATGATCAACCGCCAGGTATTGTTTCGACTCATGGGATTTGCAGGATGGGCTTACGCCTCGCTTTTATCGGTGCCACGCTCGGTGATTTCGGCGATGGCCGCCTTGGTGATTTCCAACTTGGTATCCGCCGACCGGATCGTCACGGTTTTCTCTTTTACACTGAGGACCACGCCGAGGATTCCGCTCGTCGACACAATTTTATCGCCCGCCTTGACCGCCTTGAGCAAGGCCGCGTGTTCCTTGGCCCGTTTCTGCTGGGGCCGCATGGCCACGAAGTAGAACATCACTGCCATCAAGCCGAGCATGCCTACCAGCTTGATCATTTCCCCCTTGGGATCGGCTTGCGTGCCGGGGGCTTGGGCGAACAAAAGGTTGCCTAGATTGATTTCCATATTTCGATAAACGGGCGCTTAATCTATGGGAGGAAGCGCGTTTGGCAAGCGTTATGAATGGCTGGGATGGGACTCAAAGTTCTATCCGCCCGGTAAAAACAAAATCTGCGGGGCCAGTCAGGCGCACATCGGCGAACGCCGCGCCGTCATCCTGGAAGCTCACTTCAAGCTGGTCGCCGCCTTGAACTTGGACCTTTACCGGTGAGGTGAAGCCATGGACGCGCACAGAAATGAGGGCCGCCGCGCTGACGCCGGTCCCACACGCAAGGGTTTCGCCTTCCACCCCGCGTTCAAACGTGCGCACACGAATGTGATTCGCCCCCATCACTTGAACGAAATTTACATTCGTCCCGCGAGGAGCGAAATGCGCATGGCGACGAATCTCCGAGCCGAGTTGCATGACCATGGCCTGATCCGCGTCCGGCACGTAAAGCACGGCATGGGGCACGCCGGTATTGAGTGAGTGAATCGTCGCCTCGCCCGTGGCGAGCAGGACGCTTTGATTCAATCGCAAATCTTTTGGCGGGGTAAGATTCACTGTCACGCGTTCACCCTCAAAACTGGCGGCGATGATCCCCGCCGCGGTCTCGAAGCGGAAGTCGCGACTCGCCCCGGTTAGCTTTTGCACGTAACGGCCAAAGCAGCGCGCGCCGTTGCCGCACATGTCCGCCGAACTGCCGTCGCTGTTGTAAAAGTCCCACGCCCAGTCCGCCTGGCTGGTGCGCGCCGGCACGAGCAACATCAAGCCATCCGCCCCAACCCCGCGATGCCGGTCGCAGATTCGAATAATCTGTTCCGTCGTGAGACTGATTTTTAGCGCCCGGTTGTCTACCAGCACAAAGTCGTTGCCCGCGCCGTTCATCTTGGTGAATTCCAAAATCATGAGCCGACAGTATAAGCGCCCGCCGCCAGAGCAAAATGAAAATCTATGGGGCATGGGGCGCGGGCGGTCCCTCGCCCGCAGCGGATCCGCCCGCGGGGAGATGTGCGGGTTTTCCGCCGCACTCTCGGCAGTTCACCCTCTGCGACCGGGGACCGGTCGCGGTCCGCCGTGCCCGGATGTGCCGGGTTGCGTTCCAAAGGCTCGGGGAAATTGTAGATGCACGTTGGGCTGCTTTGTCGTTTGATGCTCGCGGCGTATGAACCGCAACGATTTTAACTTGACCACCTGCGAACGATCCAACGCGAGCGAATCGTCATCCTCCGGGTGGGTCGCTGCCGGCGACGTGATGGATCTCGTTTCCTGCTTGCTAGAGTGCGTCGTTGAGCTTTTACTCTGACCGAAGGAACCGAACAAAACTTATGACCATGCTCATCTACATTATTTGTCTCGGCGCCGGCCTGGTCTTCACCCTTATCAGCGCCTTCCTGGGCCATGTGTTTGGCGGCGGCCATGAAGGCCACCTG
>JANOHH010000137.1:0-4162 GCA_031406395.1 Verrucomicrobiota bacterium
CCTGCAACACCAGCAAGGCCGCGAGCATCGAGTCGGTATTCGCGTTGTACGTGTCGTCAAGCACTTGCACCCCGCCCCAGTCCCAAACCTGCAGCCGCATCTTCGCGGGCTGACATTCGGCCAGTCCGCGTGCAAGCTCCACCGGGTTCAAACCCAGTTCCGCCCCGACCGCCAGTGCGAACAAGGCATTCTGCACCTGATGCCGCCCGAGCAAATTGATCTGATACGCCCCGCTGAACACCGAATCCGGGGCGACCACCTGAAATTTCATGCCCGATTTCTCCAATTCCAAGTCATGCGCATACCAGTCGTTGCCCGCACCCAAACCGACGCGAATCACTTTCGCCTCCGTCCGCTTGCCGATCGGCTCGCTCCACTCGTTGTCGCCATTCACAAAAAGCGTCCCCTCTGCCGGCAGCCAATCCGCGAGCGCGCCCTCCTCTTGCGCCACGCCTGCGAGATCGCCAAAGAACTCCAAATGCTCGCGCCCGATGTTCGTGATAACGCCGAATTGCGGTGCAATCATGTGCAACAATGGCGCCAGCTCACCGGGATGATTCGTGCCGACTTCGAGAACCGCAGCGCGATGCGACGACTCCAGCCGCAACAACGTTGCCGGCACACCGATGTCGTTGTTGAAACTCGCCTCGCTCCAGAGTGTCGCGCGCTGCTGCCGGAGCACCGAAGCAATCAGATCTTTGGTCGTCGTCTTGCCATTCGATCCCCCAACCGCGATGACGGGGAGCGAGAAGTGTCGGCGATACGCCGCGCCGAGTTGCCCGAACGCCTGCCTCGTATTCGCCACTTCAATCACCGGACACCCTGGCAGTGGTTCCATTTTGCGCCCACGCTCCACCATCACGGCCACCGCGCCATTTCTCGCGACCTCAGCGACGAAAGCATGACCGTCAAACTGTTCGCCCTTTAGCGCAATGAACAGATCGCCCGATTGCGTCTGCCGTGAATCCGTGTTGACACGACGAAAACTCGTTATCGGCGAGCCCGACAACAGCTCACCAGCACACGCCGCAACCGCAAATGCTAAATCTCTTGCTTCCACTCTCAACCTTCAAAATTTCTGACCGGCGGAGAATTTCCCCGACGCTTCCATCAAATCGAACTGTGCTGCCACCCGCTCCAGGACCAATCGGCGACTCGCCGCGACGCCAGCGCGGAGAGGGACTGCGGCGATTTGGCAGCATTTGTTTTGGTGACGCCAATGGCATCAGCGCTGCGCACAGCGGATGCACGCCTGCCTGGAACTGGTCCGCCCGGCTTTAATGCGGCAATGAACAGACGGTGGGAGATACTGTTGGGGTTCATAGATTCATGGGTTTCGAATCGTTTTGATGGCAACAGATGGCGCCGAGCGCTCCCCAGACAAGGAATTGGCCGCGCTGGCCAGCACAGGCGACACGTTTTTCCGGTCAGGGCGGATGTTGAGATAATTTGCCGCGGCGGTGGCGAAGTCCTTGAATACAGGTGCGGCTGTCAAGCCGCCAAGATGGCCCTGTTTCGGCTCGTCCAGGACGATGGAAATGCACAATTCCGGCTTGTCCGCCGGGAAAAAACCGATAAAGGATGAGATGTGTTTTCCCGGCGCATAACCTTTGATGCCCTCGATGGTTTTCTCCGCCGTACCGGTTTTCCCGGCAACCGTGTAATCATCGAGGGCGGCCTTTTCCGCCGTGCCTTCCTTGGTCACGACGGTCTTGAGCGCCTGAACCATCTGTTGCGCCGTCGCTTCGCTCACAACCTGCCGCACCATCTCGGGTCTATATTGGGCTATGACATTTGTGTTGCCGTCTTCCAGTCGGTTCACCAGAAAGGGGCGCATCAGCCGGCCATTATTCGCAATGGCGCTCATGGCCATGACCATTTGCAACCTCGACACGGAGACACCTTGGCCCATGGGAATTCGCGCAATGGAAAGCTTGCTCCACTTCTCAGTAGGATGCGAGATGCCCGGCGACTCAAAGGGCAGCGGAATCCCGGTGCGCGCGCCGAAACCATAATCACAGATGTATTCGTACAGCCGGCGGCTGCCCAGTTTGATCCCGATTTTTGCCGCCCCGATGTTCGAAGATTTCGTGATAATGCTTTCGACCGAAAGCGGGCCATATGATTTCCCGTGATCTTTCAAGGGCCGGCCGGCGAATTGAAATGGACTATCGCAAGCAAAGACCTCGTTCAAGGTGACTATTCGGTCATTCAAAGCGCTGGAAACGACGACAATCTTGAACGTTGAGCCCGGCTCCGTCGCGTCACTGATGACGCGGTTACGACGCACCGCCGGGTCGCCCTTAAGGTCCCCGGGGTTAAAATTTGGCAGCATCGCCAGGGCCAAAATTTCGCCGGTTTGGGGACGCACTACGATGCCGGAGATATTCAACGGGGTATGTTTTTTCATGCCTTCGGCGAGCGAATCTTCGAGCAGGTGTTGGAGGAATGAGTCAATCGTCAACACGACGTTGTAACCGTCGCGAGCGGGAATGTCCTGACCGCGCAGCGCCACCACTTCACGCGATCGGGCATCTATTTCCGTAACCCGCGAACCAGCTGTGCCAGCAAGTTTTTCCTGCATGAATCGCTCGATGCCATCCGCCCCGACAATCTGGCCAAACGTGGGGGATTTGGTTTGCTCATCTCGGCCAAGGAAACCGATGACGTGCGCGGCCAGCGATTCGTTCGGATAGTTCCGCACCTGTTCGTCCACCCGGTCCGCAAAGATGGCGCTGGTGCGCAAGTCGCGCAGATATTGCCTAGCTCGCTTGTTGAGTTTCGGTTCGTCCACCCCGAATGAAAGATTCGTCATCGCGCTCCGAATCCGCTCCCATGTTTCGGCCGGCACTTTGTTTTTCAGAACGACATACTTGTCGGGAACATTTTCGCCCTTGCTGTTCACGATGATCTGCGGCAAGAGTTTCTGATAAACCTCGCCCTCGTCCAGTTGCAGGATCGGGGCGATGGTGCGGGCGACGACCGCTTGGTAGTTACTCACGAGCGTAGGATCGGCGCAGACGGTTTTAACGAAAACACTGGTGGCGAGCAGATGACGGTTCGCGTCGAGGATATCACCTCGGCGCGGGGCCAGGTGAATCTCGCGTACGTGCAGTGCTTTGGCCTGAAGCTCCTCATGCCGAATAACCTGCACCTCCACCAATCGACAGGCCAGAACGGCAAAGGCCCCGCCCAGCAGCGCCCCCATCAGCAGCAGCCGCCGATATTGCAATTTTTTTCCCATAATGAAAATCACCAGCCGCCCATGGCGGTCGGTTCCTCGGCCGACACGCCACAGGCGGTGGTAAAAAATAGCCCCGCTTCCCGCTCTAATTCGCGGAGGGCGTCCGCGTTCGGTTTTTCCTGTTCTGTTTCCAAAAATCTGCCAGCCACCCGCGGCGATCGGTTCCTCTCCGACAGCGTCACGGGCGGCGGCAAAAAATTCTCACCGTCGCGCTGCATATCGCTCTACGGCGGGCGCCGGGCGGATTACCAGCGGCGGCTGGGCCAACAGTGGCCCCGCCGGCTCAGCCAACCAGACCACGTGGTCGTGCTGCGGTGACGCCAGCCCAAGGTTCATCCCGCGCAAAAGCGCTTTCATCTGGTCTGGAGACCGCAACCCCGCGAGCTGCTCGCGCAGCTTCTTGTTCTTGTCTCGATAATCCACGAGCGCCAGTTCCTGGGTCTTAATGAGCCGCTCCAGATCGACAATCAGGCTTTTCTGCCACACATAGCCCACCCCCGACGCAACGAAGAGCGAGCAAATCAACAACGCCTTGATGGCCGGTCCGAACCGGATTGCCACCGACATATTCTTACGATTCTTTGCCATTAAACTTTCTCCATCACCCGCAATTGCGCGCTGCGGCTGCGCGGGTTATCCCGCAATTCTGCCGCGCCCGGCTGGAGCGCCTTGCGATTTACCATCCGTAGTTCGGGCGCACACGGAGCTCGCAGCTCGGGCACGTCGGTTCCTGAAAACGTGTAATCCCGTGCTCGCGTACGCCCGAAAATTTTCACCGTACGATCTTCCAACGAATGAAACGTGATCACCGCTAGCCGGCCGCCGGGTTTCAAAAGCTTCAGCGCCCCCGCCAGCCCGCGGTCCAGTGCGCCCAACTCGTCATTCACCGTGATCCGCAACGCCTGGAACACCCGCGTG
>JANOHH010000159.1:0-4033 GCA_031406395.1 Verrucomicrobiota bacterium
CAGCACCGCACCGGCATCTTCGGCCACGGAGTAAGTGCTGAATATGAACTGCACGCCCACGTCGTTATTGGTGATGGACACGATGGCGTTCGTGCGCGTGCCCAGCATGGCGTTGGTGGGGTTGCTCAGGATGACCTGGAAATTCTTGGTCCCCTCGACGAAACCATTGTTCAAGATCGTGAGCAGAATGATCTTGTTGGTTTCGCCGTCGCCGAAGGCCAGGGTGCCGGAAATGGCGGTGTAATTCAATCCATTGGTCGCCGTGCCATCCACGGCCGCGTAGTCCACGGTCACGGCCGTGTTGGTGTCATTCAACCGCTGGACGGCCACCGCGACGGTGCCTGCACTTTCGGCGGTGGCGTAGCTGGTGGCGGTGAATTGAACCGTGGACTGGCCAAAGCCAGCAACGACTCCGGCGAGGAATATTCCAATCGCTAAAGGATTCAGTTTGGTTTTCATAAGGGGGCAATGGTTTTTGGTTTTTTCCCTTTTGGTCCGTTATTGCTTTACGCCGTTCTGACTAGGGAAAAGAGCAGCGCCCACAGGACCACCGCAGCCTGGATGGCCGCATAAACCTCGGGCGCGCGGAGGTCGGCAGCGGTTGCAGATACAGCAGCCTTTAATCCCAAGTACATGATGGCGGCGGTTACTTTCGGTCGAGTTTCAATCATGGTCTTCATAGTTGGTTTCCATTGGGAAGGGCAGTGCGACCCTTCTCCAGGGAACCAGTGCCAGTTCTTCCATTTAGTAATGCGCCGTTTCCGGTTGAAACCCGACAGGGGATGAAAGAAAGAATGAATTCGGGATTTGGGCGGCGGGCGGGCCACGGGGCTGCCTCTGCTTTCAACCTAAGAACCGAAGTTGGCCGCGAGAGAACACAAAGCAAAATGGGCCGGCCCTGAATGGAGAAGGCCGGCCAGGTTTTTTCCCACGGCAATCACTCCGGCGCTCCTCGCTTTGCGCTCTTTGCGTGCTTTTGCGGCAATTCGATTCCGGAGTTCGGGTTCAAGTCGGGGAAGCGCGGTCAATGAGGATGCGCGTAAACTCGCTCATTCGGTGTGGGCCAAGGGTCAGTGGTTGTGGCGTTCGGTGCGGATGAGTTCATCAATTTCTGTCAGTGATGGTGCGCGCCAGAAGCGGATGGGCAAGCCATCCGGTCGGAAGGCGCCCACGGCGAGCGTGGTGCCGTCGGCGGAGAACAGCGGGAAATCGAAGGCGCGTCCTCTTTCAAAGAAGCTGTACATTTCTTGACCGGTCTCCGCGTTCCAGAGGCGCACGGTGCTATCATCGCTGGTCGAGACAACGGTCTTGCTATCGGGCGAAAACGTCAGGTTGAAGACCCTTTGCCGGTGACCGCGGAGTTCCTTCCTCACGGGCGGGTCGGTACGAAGATCCCACAGCGTGGTTCGAACCAGGAGTTTGGTGCTATCAGGTGAGAAATCAATTCGTCGTCCAGTGCCGTAAAAACTGGCACGCCAGGTTTTTGTCGGCACATCCAGGATGAGCGTGTGCTCGTCCGCGCCAGTGTCCGTGGCGACGGCCAGATATTTCCCATTGGGCGAGAACCCCATTTCCAGCGCCCGCTCCGACAGGTAGTTGGTGGAGACAAGGCGTCCCGTTTGGGAATCCCACCAGCATAGTTGAAGGTCGCGCCATTGCTTCGTTGCTTGGTCCCACCGGCCGGAAGCACCCACGAGCGTGACGCCATCTGGGGAAAGCGCCAGGCTCGTAACCGGAGCGGAGAGGAGGTTGGATCGCATCAACAGTCCCGTGGCGAAATCCCACCAGCGGAGTTCTTTGTCCGCGCCGCACGTGATGAGGGTTTTGCCATCTCGAGTTCCGATCAGAGCAATGATTTGGCCAGCATGAGCTTGGAGCCGACGCGGGAATTGGGTCGGCACCAGGGGCCAGGAGGCGACCGTGCCATTGGCGAATCCCGCGAAAAAGCAGCTCGGTCGGTTGCTGGTGATCAACATTGCGCCGGCATAAATGTCGCCGAGGGATTCTAAACCTGGTGGGGGATCCAGAACGCGCCTATCGGCCCGGTTCCAGTATTCGGCATGCAACAGGTCGCTACGCGCGAGGACCTCATTGCCGTCACGCGAGAGCCACAGAGGATACCATTGCTGGCCGCGATCCGGGAGTCGCGCCGGGCCACCCAGCCGCCAAATCTTGATCCGGTCAACCTTTGGGCTGATACCCGTGCTGAGCACCGTTTGACCATCGCGGCCCCAGACCACGGCCCAGGGCTCGCTCAAGTGACCGAGGAATCTTCTGACCTCGGTGAGTCCCTCGACGTCCCAAATGCGAATCGTGCCATCGCCCGAGCACGTCGCAAGTGAACGACTATCCGGTGACCAGGCGACTCCGTGGATCCTGGCTTGGTGACCCACCAATTTGCCGCCATCCAGCCGCGCCCCGGTCAGGGCATTCCACACGAGGATCGGGATTTCACCTCGCTGGCTATCCAGGTTTCCGATCGTTGCGATTTTCGCGCCATCCGGGGAGAAAGCGAGACACCGGTACAGCCCCTGATAACCACTGGCAAAAGTCAAAATGTTCGAGGACCCGGCGAGAAACAGGGGGACGGCCTCGAGTTGATCCGTGCGCCACACCTTAAGTCCTTCGGGGGAGTTGAGCACCACCCGCTTGCCATCGGGTGCCAGGGTGGGTGGGCCGTCCACGTTGGTGAGCGTTTGCGAGGTGCGCGTTTGGAGATTCCAAATCTTGAGCTGCTTCCAAATTTTGCCGAGACCCCAGTAGCCCGGCGCCATGGTCACCAGCGTGTCACCGCGAATGTCAATCGGGCCAGAAACATTCGTGAGGGTCAGCTCCGGGCGTTCCGCCCACGTCGCCGTGTCAAAAAACTTCAACCTCCGGTGACAAGCGGTGACCAGCATTTTGCCGTCGTCCGTGAAGCTGGCCCAAGAGACGTCACCCTCGACGGCAGGATCGCGCTCCAGGTGCGCAACGATCTCCTTGGTGGCGATTCTCCAGACCACCACGCTACCTCCGATTCCAAAAGTGCTTCCCAAGGCGAGGTATTGGCCATCGGGTGAGACCTCCATCGACCAGGGAAAAGCCACAGCTTGAGGCAGGATCTCGTGCGGATCTCCCTGACAGAGTTGCCACTCATATCGCCAGACGAAATCGCGCAGATCGTTCGTATCTCCCGGTTTCGGGATGTATTGATTGAGGATGGTCAGAGCATGCTCCAGATCGAATCGTTTGAGGAGTTGTTGAGCGATTTTCATGTCGCTCGAGTAGGCTCGTTTTTGCTCCTCCAAACGGCCGCGCTCCGCCAGCGCGCGGGCGCTTTCGACCGTCGCCAAAGCCTGTTTCTCGGCGCGCTCAGCTTTGACGGCCCGGTCACGTTCGCGCTTCTCGCGCCAAAACATCATCGTGGCAATGGTCAGGCCAATCGCCAGAGCTGCGACGACGGCGGTACCTGCCCCAAAAATCAGTTTGTTTCGTCGGGCGAATTTCTGGAGTTTGTAGACCTGACTCGGTGGCCGCGCCACGACCGGTTCATTCTTCAAGTGCCGCTGCAAATCCATGGCCAGCGCGTTGGCGGTCTCGTAGCGGCGCGCGCGGTCTTTCTCCAGACACTTCAACACGATCCAGTCCAGGTCCTCAGCGATTGCGGAGTGCGGAATGCGGAGTGCGGCGTGGGCCGAATCAGGCGAGCGATTCGCCAGACGTGCTTGCGTAAGCCGCGTGCTGGGTTTGACCGGTTCGACTTCGCGAATCGTGCGACGCATCTCCTCCAACCCGGCGGCGAGCAATGCCTTGCCGTCGAACGGAGTCTTGCCCGTCAGCAATTCGTAGAGCAACACGCCCAGGCTGTAGATGTCGCTCCGCGTATCAATGTCCACACCGCTCCGTTCAGCCTGCTCCGGACTCATGTAGGCCGGCGTGCCGATGAACTGATGAAACTGCGTGAACAAAGTTTTCTCGGTCAGCTCCATTTGCGTGGCTTTGGCGATGCCAAAATCAATCACCTTGGGCACGGGTGCGCCGTCGTGCCGCGTGA
>JANOHH010000171.1:0-1578 GCA_031406395.1 Verrucomicrobiota bacterium
CGCCGTGCTCACTATCGCCGCCGCCGCGGCCGCGATGACGCTGCGCAACCTCATTCACTGTGCGTTGGCGGTGGCGGTGGCGTTCGTGGGCCTGGCGGCCGCTTATCTGCAACTCAACGCGCAATTCGTCGGGTTTGCGCAAATTTTGGTCTATGTCGGTGCGGTGGCCATTCTCATCGTGTTCGCGGCCTTACTGACGCGCGGCGGCGAGCCGTCAGCCGAAGCCGTTTTCTCGAAATCGTGGCTGGCCGGCATTGGGGTGACGGTTGCCGTCCTCGGCGTCCTTACCTGGGCCATTACGAAGAGCGCCGTGATCCAACGCGAATCGCCCCCCGCGCCCGAGGTCGCGGTCAAACAAATCGGCGACGCACTCATGACGAAATATGTGCTGCCCTTGGAAGTGATCGGCCTGCTCTTGACGGCGGCGCTCATTGGCGCGGTCATTATTGCGCTGCGAGATGAGGTGAAGAAATGAAACACCAAAACCCAAACAACAAACATCAAAGAAGCTTCAAACACCAACCTCCAAGGTCTGGGTTCGCCCGCGCGTTTGAAGTTTGGAGTTTGAGATTTGTTTGGTGTTTGGGTTTTGGTGTTTGGAGTTTTGCCCAATCATGACCCCCCTCGCCGGCTACCTCATCCTTAGTGCGTTCCTTTTCGCCATCGGTCTGGCGGGTGCGCTAACGCGGCGCAACGCCATCATTGTGCTCATCGGCATCGAACTCATGCTCAACGCGGCGAACTTGAACTTCATCGCGTTCTGTCTTTTCGGTCCACATCCCGAAGCGTTGACGGGCATCCTGTTCGTGATTTTCTCCATCGGTGTTGCGGCGGCGGAGGCGGCGGTCGGCTTGGCGTTGATCATCGCGATCTACCGGCATTACAAGACCACCAACGTGGATGAAGTGAATTCGCTCAATGGATAAAACGGTTTGGATTGTCAAAAACCTCTGGCTGATTCCCGCGCTGCCGATTCTGGCGGCGGGATTGAGCGCGCTGGCGCCCCAGCGGTGTCGTCGGTTCTCCGCGACGCTGGCCATCGGCGCAATGGGGTTCGCCTTCCTGCTTTCGCTCTGCGCCTTTGCGCACACGCTGCAACCCGGCGGACACGAGGTGGCGAAAGAGGTTTTCAATTTCGACTGGCTGCAATTCGCCAGCGGTCGGGCCGGCGTGCTGCAACTTGGCTGGGTGCTCGATCCGCTCACGGCAGTCATGCTCGTGATGGTCACGTTGGTCGGCACACTGATCTTCATCTACAGCGTCGGTTACATGGCGCACGACGAGAATTTCACGCGGTTCTTCACGTTCCTCTCGCTGTTCGCCGGCGCGATGCTCGGCGTCGTCATCGCGAACAGCCTGTTGCTCCTATTCATTTCGTGGGAACTCGTCGGCCTCACCTCGTATCTGCTTATCGGCTTCTGGTACCACAAGCCCAGCGCGGTGGCGGCGGCGAAAAAGGCTTTCATCACCACACGCATTGGCGACGTCGCGTTCCTGCTCGGCATGGTGTGGCTGTATTCAAAAACGGGAACCCTTCTGTTTTACGATGGTGGAAATGGTTGTTTGGAGATTCAGACA
>JANOHH010000173.1:0-2512 GCA_031406395.1 Verrucomicrobiota bacterium
GCGGACCCCGGCCTCGTAGGCGGCGTGTACCAGGCGGGGAAAATCAAGGCGGTCGCTGGCTTGGGCAACGATCGCTTCCGCCGCCGTCTCGCGCTCCGGAAGGTAAGCGCGTCCCCAACCCCCGCTGAAAAAGCGAATACCAGCGGGCGCCGAGGTAGGAAACAGGTGCAATTCGCGGTAGGCCTGCTCCACCGGTCGCAGCAGTTCACAATGCACGGTGCTGACTCCCCCCAAGGGGAACCAGTGGCAACCCAAACGATTCACCAGCGCTTTCACCGCCGAGGCTTCGCCGCCAATCACGCACTCGCCAGGGGTGTTAACGATCAGCACGTAGATCCGCTCTCCCGGGCCTACGGCGGCGTCAACCTGCGCGGCTGGGCGATCCACTAGCCCGGCTTGCCACTGCGCAGGTTGGTTGCCGGACAACCCCCAGGCGCGCCGCAGCGCCTCGCTGGTCCCGGTCAGATCTTTGCTGAAGAGCGTCGAATTGCTGACTCGTCGCAACATCTCATCCCGGTCGGTCCAGGCGCGGAGCGCAAAGAGCCCGGTCGATTCTCCCAGGCTATATCCCACCACCGCGGTCGGCCGGAGACCAAAATGCAGCGCGAGATCGCTGATCATTGTGCCCAAAGCCACTTGGCCGCAGATGACAGCCCGGTGGTCGGTTCCCGAGCCATTGTCGGGGGCGGCGTTCCAGAATCGCTCGACGAACATCTGGCTTTTCAGATTCTCATTCTCGCGATCCTGCGCCCGCAACACCACCGGCCACCGGTGCGCCAGTTCGCGCCCCATTTCGAGGAAACAATTGCCCGCTCCGGGAAAAACGAAAGCCAGGTCCCCTCCCACCCGCTGCTCCGGCGGTTTGTAAAAAAGCCGGTCTCGATCTTGGGCGGCAACCATTCCCTGGGGAGCGGCAGCCAGATTTCGATCAACACAATGAACCGCAGTGCCCAGTAGCCGCAGCAACTGGTCGGTGTCCCGGGCAACGAGTGCCAGGCAACATCCGGACTCAGCGGGCCCTGAACTCCGCCACCAGGTCCGGGCGATGGTCTCAACTGATCCATCGTGGTCGGCGTCCATCATTTGACTCAACCGCTCCAACCGGTCGCGCAGCCCTACCGCATCGGCGGCTGACAACACAAACAGGGCTTCGGACAACGCACCCAGCGGACGCGCTCGCTCAACCGCCAAACGGTTGCCCGCCAGAACTTCATCCGCCTCGAGGACCACGTGCGATACATTGCCATCCACACTGGCTGTGCTTACCCCGGCTCTCCGTGGACCTTGCGCCCGATCCCTCACCCAGTGCTGCGGGAAAACTGGCGCCCAAAGTGTCTTCGAGCGGATCAAGCTCGCCAGCGGTTGCTGCATCCCGCGCAGGGGTGGGATGACTTGCTGGTAAAGCGCCAGGCTGGCCTTGATTACGGAAATCAGACCCGAAGCCGCTCCGGCATGCCCCACGTCGGCCTTTGCACTCCCCAAATAACAACGGCTTTTGCGCTGGCGTGAGCTAAAAAAGGCATCGAGCACGCCCACTTCCGTCTCGTCTTCGCCCGGCCGCGCCAAACCGTTTGCCTCGACGTATCCGATCGTCGCGGGATCGATCCGCGCTTCGGCATAGGCACTCTCCAACGCACGCTGGTAAGCCGCGGAGTAATTGCTTTCGCGCCAGGCAAGTTGACCGTCTTGGGGTGCGGACGACATCCCTCCAATCTCCCCGCCGCCGGCCGCCCCGATGCCCCGGATGACGGCATAAATTCGATCCCCGTCGCGCCGAGCGTCCTCTAGGCGCTTTAACACCAAGGCCACCGAACCTTCCCCGGGCACCGGACCATCGGCGCGCGCATCGAAAGGCTGGGCATTGCCGCGGCGCGAATACGGCTGCAATGCATCGGTCGCCAAAAGCGTGCGCAGATCCCCGGTCAAATCGACGGCCCCGGCCACCGCGCGGTCGAGCTCGTGGTTTTGCAGAGCCCGCACGGCGGTTTCGAGCGCCCGCACGCCCGAACAGTCCTCGCTGCAAACAGTGAAACTCGCCCCCCCGAAATGGAACTCCTTGGCGATCCGGCTGGCCACGATCCCGGCCAGCGCTCCCAAGGTTCGATCGGCCGTCAGCGGCAGTTCCTGAAACGGAGTTTTTTCCCCCTTAAGGGTCTGCCACCGCAAATGGAAATCGGTCGTTCGCAGGTCCAGCCCCAAGCCGATAATCACCCCGGTGCGCGCCGGATCGCCACCGGCTGAACCCGCATCGAGCAGCGCCGAACGAGCGGCCTCCAGCATCATAGCCTGCTGGGGCAACAACTCCTCCAGTTCCTTGGGCGGGATGCGATAACGACTAACCGGGATAACAATATCCCCGCAATAAAAACCGGGAAACACGGGATCAACTCCAAAGAGTCGCCGCAGTTCTTCCACTGGAACGCCCCGCCAGTGCGCGCGTTCCGAAGGAGAGACGTCGCGACCGCCGCCCAAGACTCGCTCCTGGAAGGATCGGAGATCCGGCCAACACCCA
>JANOHH010000213.1:0-6839 GCA_031406395.1 Verrucomicrobiota bacterium
AGGCCATTCTCGGTGCGGGTTTTCTGCCCGCTGCAATGGAGCTCGCGGATGCTTTCACGCTCGCCGCCGCCTACAAACGAACCAAGAGTGAACGGCTGCGCGGGTGCCGGGCCCACCTGATTGTGGAGTTGGACGGGCAACGCGATTCCGTGCGCGGTGAGATTCACACGTTGCAACGAATTGTTCGCCCGCAGCAACCCCTGTTTATCGAGACGGGCCTCGGCGATCAACAATGCGAAGCCGTCTGGAAAATTCGCCGTGAGTTTTCGTATTCACTGCGGGACACCGGCTTAACCAAGTTGAATGAGGACATCGTCGTGCCGCGGAGCCGGCTGCAAGACCTGTTCGCGTTGGCCGCGCGTTTGCAAAAGAAGCACCAATTGCAATTCGCCTGCTTTGGCCATGCGGGCGATGGCAATATCCACACGAACGTAATGGTGGACTTCACCCAGCCGGGCGCAAAGCGGCGTTCAGCGGATGCGCTCGATGAATTATTCCGTCAAGTGCTGGCGTGGGGCGGCGCCATCACCGGCGAACATGGCATTGGCATCGCCAAGAAACGCTGGTGGCCGCTGGCCATTTCAAAACCGGCGCGGGATCTTCATCGCAGAGTGAAACGCGCGCTCGATCCCAAGCGGATACTGAATCCGGGCAAGTTTGTCTAGCGCCTCCGCTACGGGCCGACGCGATAGCGGCGCAGAGTTGGCTCGACTTCCTGGGCCCAGGCATCAATACCACCGCGCAGGCAACGGACGTTTTGCAGGCCGTGCCCCAGATAATATGCCGCCGCATCCAACCCGTTACGGCCTTGATGGTCCACGATCACGAGCGGGCGCGTGTTCGAACCCTCCGCCATGATCTGCCGCATCACCTCCTGTGAGAGCAGCAGGGAACCGGCAATTTGCACCGCCTCGAATTCCTCGCGCGACCGGATGTCCACCAACCGCACCGACGGGTCCTGCTGGCGCCACGCGGCAAGTTCCTTCGGCTCAATGAAAATTATTGCATCCTGCTCATGGCTCGACTGGATGTGCGCCAGCACCTCCGCGACGACCAGGTTCCCGTTGCGTTCGCAAACCTGCGCCAGCGTTTCTGTCGGTTGAAAGCCGCAACTGCTGCACCCGCCGATGTGGTAGCGGCGAAACAGCGCCCGTTGTGCGCCGGGAAATGCTTCCAGCACGGCGCTCATGGGCGATTGAGGGTGGATGGCGGCGGAACGATTCATAGCAATTCAGTTTTCCAACGCCGGATTGTCGTTGGGACAGGTGCGAACCGGCAAGCGGAAATGCGATGGACCGAATTCGGAAAAACCGGTGCGATGTATCGGCCATGGTCGGGATATCGCGATGCGACGACACCGGCCCGTACCATCAGTTGCCCCCTATCGTAGCGGCCACCGGCAACGTTTACCTCACCAGTTGGCGGCCGGAACTCTCCGCGCTCGCGGGGTATATCTTTTTCGTGACGAAACCATGGTTGATTTTTCGAGTCAACCCACAGCACACGAGGCGAAGTAGCGCCCGATAGAGAACAGCGTAATCGGCGCGCTTAGCGCCCCGCTGAATCATTCGTCGGGGACCAAACCCCGCGGTGCTCCAGAATTTTCAGAAATGCCTCCGTCCTCCGTGGGAAATAAACATTGAGCAAGCGCTGGATTTCCGGCCGCCAATGCTCGTCGCGCGTGTAGCGTTCGTAAGGCCCCTCCTTGTAGCGGTGAAAATCGTTGCGGTAGCTCCCCCAGCGGGCGGACTCTGCCACGATGGCAAGGTCGAGGTTTTCAGCCAATTTGCGGAAGCGGTCTGCCGCGCGCTGCGGCGTCAACGCGCCCTCCCCAAGACAGTGTCGCCGGACGTGCTCGGCAAAGAGGGCACGGAACTCCCCGTTCTCCTTGAGCTTCTGAAAGAGCCGGGATGGACTTTGGTCATCATCGAAATCCATCCGGTCGTCGGCGACCTGCTCCAAGGTTCGTTCGCCATCCCACACAAAAAACTGATACCGGCCCGGCGGGTCGCGCCGGCGGCCGGCATACCAGTTGGAAGCGCGATCCCAATCGGCGTTAGCCCCGTAGTAATTCACGATCATGTAGTCGGCGAAGTTGGTGACGTCGAGCAGGTTGGTGACTTGTTGCCACGCTGCGGCGTTGGTGACACCGGCATTGGCGATCGTGAACAAACGGTCCCAGGTGTTGGTATCGCCGCTGAGCGCATTGTCGGAGTTGCGTGAGTCGTAATCAGACGGCTGGCCGCCTTGAAGTCCGGCCAGGAACGGGGCGCTCGGTCGTTCGGCTAGGTTGTAAAGCCCCCAGTAGAGTCCATTCAAGTAGAGATGGACGAATTGCCCACGCGCGGAGGGCTGGCCCATCGCCACAAAGGTTTCGCGCATCCATTGATCGCGGAGGTAGTCGCCGCGGTGGCGCTCCTCTCCGCTCCAATGCAACCAGGAATTATTGCAACCACCCCGCAGGATGACGGTTTCGAATTCATGGACTCCTCCCGGACCAAACAATGGAAAATCCAGATGCGCCGCGCCATACTGTTTCTTGAAGAGCAACCGGAGGGAATGCTTCGGACACTCCTCGGGCCGCCGGTTCCAACCACCTTGGACCCGAAGGCCGCAGTTAATCTGGAAGCCGGGTCGACCGTCGGGGAAGATCAATTCCGCCGAGGCCTCTCGCTCCCAATCGCGCCCCGTCGCCATCGGATTGGCGTAGATGCCGCGCGTTGGATCGAACAAGTTATCCAGATCAGTGATGATGGAAAGGCTCGGCAACGCGCGCAGACCTTTGAGCAGATCTTTTTGGTAATCTGGACTGCCAGTGATCCGACGATCCATTTCGTAGAAGGCTGCGACCGGTTGTCCATTTGTAAGTCCCCAAAACTTCGGAAAGCCAACGCCGGTTTGATTGGCTACTTGCTCCGGGAAAACGAACGTCCGGGTGAGAATTTCGGTTGGTGCGAAGCCAGTCCTAAATGCAGCCGCACGCAAAACGGTTGTCGTGGCGATTCGAAGCGGACGGCGATACAGCCACCCATTGGTCTCACTCGGGGCCGATCCATTGGTCGTATAGAGAATCCGGGCGCCTGCCGTACGCGTAGTCAGGTTCAATAGAAATGGCGCATCTGAAACGAATCCAGCGGTGCCGGCCTTCAGATCGGCGACGAGCCCGTTAACTTCGCCGGTGTTTGAGGTACCCGGCGTTGGTTGTGCAAAATAGGTGTAAGCGCCAGCAGGAACTCCCGCACGACTTTCGGTGAAGGCGAGGCCTTCCCGAAGACCAAAGCTCACGCGCCCGCGTTGGCGGGGGTACTTCGGCAGAAACTCTTGCGCGATGGTCTGCCCGTCGGGTTTGACGAGCGCAAGATATTCGCCCCGGTCGTTGAGTTTGAAATTCGAATGCAACGGCCGCGTAGGATCCCGGCGATCCTGACCTGAAGCGAACACGATGATGCGCTGCCCGGGCCCGAGATTGATCTTTGGAAAGCGCCAGCGCGCCGGCTTTCGGAAATTGTCGGTCAAACACCAGTTGGCAAGGGCCACGGGTTCATTGCCGAAATTGGTGATTTCAATCCAATCGGCAGGATTGCCGTCCTCGTCCGGAATGGCGGCCAGACCGGAGGCGGCGAGTTCGGTAATGAATACGTGGGTGGATGGTGCGGGGTTCAGCTGCCCACGGGCCACGAACCCCAGACTAACAATCGCGCCGAGCGCCAGACCCAGAACAAAGACCCACTCGGGTAAGTTCCCACGGGTTTGGTTTTGGTTGGTCATGGGCTGGCGAATCACACGCCGCCAACCGCATGGAGACCGAAGACGTACTTCGACATCCGGGTCATGCGGAATGGCAAATGATTGGAAACCGCGGCCGCTTCCTCACTCGCCGCAGCCGCGTATTTCAGTTCCAGAACGACAAGGGCCGGAACTTCGATGCGCGGTCGGTAGGAATTCCCGTGGCGTTCGAAGCGAAAGAAAGCCAGCGCAGAATCAATCGTCAGCCGCACCTGGCGGTCCGCCGAGCGGAAATATTGGCGCCGGTATTGATTGACGAGGCTTGGTTCGGCTTGCTGGATTTCGTGGTGCAGGCTCGCAGGCAGCGAACTGGTCGCCAGCCAGCGCCGCACGCTGTGGGCGGAAGTTTGGCTCCCGAATTCAAACGGCCTGAGGCGGGCCGATTGTTTCGTCCCAACCTGGCCGCGCTTGCACTTCTGCTCCAAGACCGCCTGCGGTACTGGCCCGAAAAGCGCGCCATACCAGCGCGCGCGCAGCTTGGCCCGGTGGCTGTGACCGTCCACGTTCTGCCGATAGTTCCGCAGGTCGGACGAATCGAGGTAGATGTTGTTGACGATCCGCGGTGCGTATTCCGAAAAGAACAGCGCTGGGTGATGCCGCACTCTATGCTCGACCTCGGGGAGCGACGCGCCCGTAATCGCAAACTTGCGTTCGTAGCGGTGGGTGTCCGGGACGCCGGTCATGCTCATGCCGTGATCAGAGGCTGAGGTTGTTCTGCTCCAGATAGCTGAGGCGAACTCCCTCCCCCAGCTTGCGCAGGTCCTGCGAGCAGGCGTCGAGGCGGGCCACGGTGTCGAACTGAACCTGGAACGAGGCTTCCATCAATTCCGGCGTGTGGTCGAAGCGTTTCAGTCCCGAAGCCGTCGCGTGGGTGTTGAGCGCCGCCAGAATCTGCGGTAACCCGGCCGCCGTCGGCGCCGGGCAGGTGATCGTGAGATAAAGATTGGGCCGCTCCTCACGCCGTCGCACCCAGTGCCGCCCGACCACGATCGCGAGCATCAGGAAGAATGCGAGCGTGGTGATGACCGTTTGCTCCGCGCCAAAACCCAACCCCACCGAAATGGCGAGAAACAGGTAGCTGAGTTCCTCCGGCTCCTTGATGGCAGCCCGGAAGCGGATGATCGAGAGCGCGCCCACGAGGCCGAGCGAGAGCGCCAGGGAGGACTTCACGATGGTAATGATCAGCATCGTGGTCGTGGTCACGAGGAGGAAGTTGTGCGCGAACTGCTCGCGATTCGAAAGCGTGGTGCCGAACTTCACATAAACCCGGCCCAGAATCCAGGCGAGCAGCGCGGCCAGCAACAGGTTGGCAACGAACAGCGGCAGGGAAATCTGGATGGCCTGGGTGCTGAAAAGATCGAGCAGTGTTTGTGGTTTGTTCATGACGAGATTCCCCCGCCTCAGCCTGCCCGATCAGCAGCCCGACCGGGATGCGCCGCGTGTGGCGGTCCGCATCCCGGCCGGAGACGATTCGTGATTGACTGTAGCAACCTTCGCCAATTATTGCCGGACCCGGAAAAAGAGCGGGCTACCGGTGGTCGGAATCGGCGCTGAGGGATTGGCCGTGCCTACATCGGTCCAGGAAACCGGGCTGACAAGCGAGCTGGTCTTTTGCAGCGTGAAGCCCGGTCCATTGCTCCAGGAGACGACCACGTTGGCACCGCTCTTGGCGATGCTGAGCACCGGCGGGACCGTTCCCGCAGGGGCGACGGGGTTCAGGAAATCCACAAACACGAAGTTGAATTCGGCGTCACGCAGCACTGCGGCACCAACGCCACCGTTGGCGGCTGGGTCAATGGTACGCGACTCGATGATAAAGGCATTGGCGGGCGTGTTCGTGCCGCCATACTCGTAGGAGAGGAAGCTCGTGTCCACCACTGTGGGCTGCGTTGCCAGATAGCCGGAATTTTGCAGGAAGAGCGCCCCGTCGCTTCCCGTCTTGCCGGTGACCGTAAGGGCGTAACGACCCGTGGACAAACGCGAGATTGTGAAATTCCCCGCACTCTTGGCCACGGTCCCGTTGCCGCGAATATGGCCACCCACCAGATTGTCGGCGTTGTACGGAACGTAGAGAAATGAGAAGCTGGAGGTGTTATCCGTCACGTAAAGGGTAGGATCGGCCTTGCTTGCTTCAATGCCACGGATCGCGACATCCCAGCCCGAACCGTCGGCCCGCGGCGCGTTGTTGGCGTAATTGCCGCGCAGGCTGCCGCCCTCGTTATTGGACATGGTGAAGAGCATGCCGTCATTTTGCGAGTTGACGCCGGGGAGGCTCAATAGCGCGAGACCGCCATAGAAGCCGCCCAGGTCCTGCCATTGGAGCAAGTCGAGTGGATTGTTATACTCGTTCTGCCGGGTGCCAATGGGAATGCCACTCAGCGCGTTGCCGCTATTCAGTCCCCAGCCGTCACCGCGCATCCAAAAAGATTTCGGACTGGTCGCCGCCGTCTCCACCGCTTCAAAGTAACCGGCCTTCCAGCCCTGGTCGTATGGGAACCACGCAACGGAAATCGGAATCGCACAACGCTGCAGGTTGCCCAAGTTGCTTGCAGGATCCGTGGGTGTGCCGGTCACCAGCTTGGTGGTCCGGGTATAGAACTGGGCCCCGCGGAAGTGACCACCGATCATGTCGTAGCCTTGCGCAGTCGCCGAGCCATCAAGCTGCACGTAAGTGGCCGCGTGAAAATACGGCGAAGTGTCGTTCCACTGTTGACCGTTCTTATGCACGGTGGTGAAAACAAATCCGTAATTGGGTGACGGGGCGTAAGCCTGAGAAGCGGGTGTTGTGATCGTGCCCAGGCCAATGCGTTGACGAAGGGGGTTGGTGTAGGGCCCGAGGTTTTGCTGCGAAGCCACGGGATCGCGCGGACTGATCAAGAAATCGAAGGCTCCGGCTTGGTAGCGCGCAAACGAGAAACCACCCGGAGTCTGACCACTGATACTGGCAATAATGTCCCGCGACACGGAGCCGAAACCACCGCTATTCCAGATGATGGGTTGCCCCGCGCCCTGAGCGGACTGAACGATGTCGGCAGGATAACCCAAACCATCCG
>JANOHH010000228.1:0-11505 GCA_031406395.1 Verrucomicrobiota bacterium
GTGGGAAAGCTTTTCGCAACGCGAATGGCGAGTGACCTTGACGCCGGGCAAGCATTGGGGCGCCCGCACGTTGCACGATCACCATCGCGGCTACGGCGGCTTCCTGCTGGAACATCAGGGGCGACGAATTTATCACGCCGGGGATAGCGCCTACTTCGATGGCTTCAAGGAGATCGGTGACCGGCTGGCGCCGGACGTGGCGCTCCTGCCGATTGGCGCGTACCACCCGGAAACATTCCGGTGCGTCCACATGGGCCCCGACGAGGCGGTAAAAGCCTTCCAAGATTTGCGGGCGAACTGGCTCGTGCCGATGCACTACGGCACCTTCAAACTTTCGTTCGAGTCGCTCGACGAGCCGCCGCGCTGGTTGCGCCAGCTCGCCCATGAACAGGACCTCACCCACAAATTACGCATCCTGGATGAGGGCGTGCCTACGGTTTTTTGAGAGGAAAGAGCGTTTGACTTGAAAGCGCAAAGCGAGCTTGGTGCCAGGGGCAAAACTCCGCCCTTCGCCCTGAATTCAGCCACAATCCTCAAACTGGATGTGCCTTGGGCGCGCTGGATTCTTATCCTCAGCCTTCCAAGACCGGCATTTTGAAAGTTTGACCTAACCGTACCCCCCACCTAAACTGTGTGCTCTTGTTGTTTATGAAGATTTTGGTTTGTGATCCGATTTCGCCTCGGGGAATCGCTCTGCTCCAACAGCGGCCTGAGTTTCAGGTTGTCGTGTTGCCCAAGCGCCTGAGCGAAGCCGAACTGCTGCCGCTCGTCGCCGACGCGGTGGCCATGGTCGTGCGCTCCGAAACGAAGGTGACGCGCAAGGTGATCGAAGCGGCGCCGTTGCTGCGGGTCGTGGGCCGGGCGGGGGTGGGGATTGATAACGTGGATGTGGAAGCCGCCACGCAGCGGGGCGTGGTGGTAATGAACACGCCGGGCGGCAACACGATTTCCACGGCGGAACTTTCCTTCACCATGATTCTCGGGCTCGCCCGCAAAGTGCCGCAGGCCCACGGCTCGATGGCAGCGGGCAAGTGGGATCGGAAACAATTTCAAGGGGTCGAACTCGCGGGCAAAACGTTGGGCGTGCTCGGCATGGGCCGCATCGGGACGGAAGTCGCCCGGCGCGCCCTCGCCTTCGGCATGAAAGTGGTGGGCTACGATCCGTTTCTCACCGAGGCCCGCGCGAAAGCACTCGGGGTGGAATTGGCGGGCGACCTCGATGACGTCTACTGCGAGGCGGATTTCATCTCGGTCCACATGCCGGTGACGGAGCAGACGCGCGGCATGTTGAATACCGCGGCCTTCGCCAAGATGAAGCCTGGCGTGCGGGTCGTGAATTGCGCGCGCGGCGAAATCATCGTGGAGAACGACCTGATCGCGGCGTTGGATTCGGGCAAGGTTGCCGGCGCCGGACTGGACGTTTTTATCGTCGAACCGCTCGCGGCGGAACATCCGTTTCGCAAGCACCCCGGCATCACCCTCACGCCGCATCTCGGCGCCAGCACGGAGGAAGCGCAGGAGAAGTGTGGCATTGAAGTCGCCGAGGTCATCACGGGTTATCTGCTGACGGGTGAAGTGCGCAATGCGGTCAATCTGCCCTACCTCGATGCCAAAACATACGAGGAAGTCAAACCCTACCTCATCCTCGGTGAGAAAATCGGCAAATTGCTCGCGCAACTCGCCCCGCCCCAAGTGGACCGATTGCACGTCACCTTCGGCGGCAAGGCGCAGGAGTTGCCGAATATTGATCCGGTGACGCGCGCCGTCGTGCTGGGCTTTCTTTCGCGCGCCTCGGTGAAGGATCTGAACAACGTCAACGTCCGCAGCATCGCGGCGACGCTTGGCCTCACGGTCGAGGAAAAGCGCTCCAGCGAGCCGGTCACGTTCAACGAATGGTTGCACGTGCAGGCGTTCAACGGCAGCGAGAAAGTCATTTCCGCCGGCGGTACCTTCTTTGGTTCGCCGAACAATCCGCGCATCGTGCGGCTGTACAGCACGCCGGTGGAGATCCCCATTAGCGGGATCATGCTGCTGTTAACGAATAAAGACCGACCCGGCATCGTCGGGCATCTCGGCACGTTGCTCGGCAAACATAATGTGAACATCGCCAGCATGAGCCTGAGCCGGGACACGGCGGACGGCGACGCGTTCACCGTCTTGAATCTCGACAGCGAACCGCCCGCTGCGGTGCTGGCGGAATTGCAGCAGGATGAATGCATCCGCAATGTCAAAGTCGTGAAACTCTAACCCAACCAAAACCAAACATGATGAATCGAACCACCACTCTCCTGGCCGCCGCGTTCGCGGCTGCCGCCCTCAGCGCGCTGTCCGGGGTCGCGGCCCCGGCCCCGGCCACCAATGCGACCGCGGCCAGCAAACTCACCGATTTATTCGGAGACCCGGTCGTCGCCAAGGCCAAGGGCGTGGAGATCAAGCGCAGCGAGCTGGACAAGTCGCTGGTCCCCATCAAAGCCAATTACACCGCCCGCCAACAGAACCTCGGCGCCGAGCAGACGGCGCTGCTCGAATTTCAGGTGCTGAGCGAAATGACGGGCGTGCAGTTGACGCTGAACAAGGCCACCGACGCCGACAAGCAAAAGGGCCGGGAGCAATTCGAAAAAATGCTCAAACGGCTCAAGACGGACAACAAGCTAACCGACGAGGAGTTTGAACAAAAACTGGCCACGCAACTCCGCGTTCAGGACCTAACGCGCGCGCAATGGGAAAAGCAGATCATCGACAAAGCCACCGTCGCGTTCATTTTGGAGCGCGAACTCAAGGTGAGCCTCAGCGATGAGGAAGTGAAGAAGTATTACGACGAACATCCGGCGCGCTTTGAACAACCGGAACAGGTGCGCGCCAGCCACATTCTGATCGGCACCCGCGACCCGAATACGAACGCGGAACTGACGGAGGAGCAGAAGAAGGCCAAGCGGAAGCTCGCCGATGACTTGCTCAAACGCGCAAAAGCCGGCGAAGACTTCGCCAAACTCGCCAAGGAGTATTCCGACGACCCCGGCTCGAAGGACAACGGCGGCGAATACACCTTCCCGCGCGGTCAGATGGTGCCGGAGTTTGAAGCCGCCGCCTTCTCGTTGGGCACCAACCAGATCAGCGACGTCATCGCCACCCAATTCGGCTATCATATCATCAAATTGAGCGAAAAGATTGCCGCCAAGAAAATCGAGTTGGCCAAAATCTCGGACGACTTGAAGGAAGGCCTCAAGCAACAGGAGTTGCAGAAGTTGCTGCCCGACTACTTCGAGAAAATCCTCAAGGAGGCGAATTTTGAAATCCTAGACGAGAAAATCAAGGCGGTCGCCGACCTCAAGCCGCCGACCAAGCCCGCCGCGCCCGACGCTAAGAAGTAATCACCGCCGACTTTCGCAACTGCGCCCGCAACCCTTGCGGGCGCGGTTTTGTTTTTGTGGGATGAACTGCGCGGGAGCAGCGGGCGGCAAGGCGAAACCCAGCGGATGGGAGTTGGACCCGCGGGTTGGGGGCGAAAATTCAAAAGGGCGACCCGAGCTCTAGGGTCACCCTTTTCACGACGATTCCGTGCCTATGAAAAAGGATGAGGAACCGCACGAAATTTAGCGCGCGGCTGCGGGTTGGCAATGGAAAACAACCAAAAGTTATTCACCGCGTTCGTTCACCGGGCTTGCCTCGCCGGAGGCCATTTCCTAACGTGCGCGCTGGTTCGGTTGGAAAACATATTATCATCCCTTTTATGAGCGTACTCATTGTCGGTTCCACGGCGTTGGACTCCATCAAGACTCCAAACGCGGAAAACCCCCGCTTGCTCGGAGGCTCCGCCAGTCACGCCGCGGTGGCGGCCAGCTTTTTCAGCCCGGTGAAGCTGGTTGGCGTCGTTGGCGATGACTTCCCCAAGAAATACCTCCAGCTTTATCGCCGGCACGGCATTGACCTCACGGGCTTACAGGTCAAGCCCGGCAAAACGTTCCATTGGTCGGGCGAATACGAGGTCAACCTGAACAACCGCCGCACCCTGCTCACCGAGCTGGGCGTGTTCGAGACATTTTCACCCGAACTGCCTCAGGCGTACCAGGCGTCGCCCTACGTGCTGCTCGCCAATATCGCCCCCGCGCTGCAACATCACGTTCTGAACCAGATGCGGCGTCCCAAGTTCGTCGTGGCCGACACGATGGATCTCTGGCTCAACATCGCCCTTAACGACTTGGTGAAGTTGCTCCAGCGCATTGACGGGTTTGTGCTCAACGACAGCGAAGCGCAGCAATTGACGAAAGAAGACAACGTATTCGTGGCCTTGAAGAAGATTCACAAGATGGGCCCGAAATACGTCATCATCAAGAAGGGTTCGCACGGTTCGATCTTGTCCGGCCCGAAAGGCTTCTTCCTCTGCCCGGCGTATCCGTTGCCCAAGGTCGTGGATCCCACCGGGGCGGGAGATTCATTCGTCGGCGGCATGATGGGTTACCTCGCCACCGCCCGCGGCGCCATTGACGACAACCTGCGCCGGGCGATGATTCACGGCAGCGTGGTGGCCTCGTTCTGCTGTGAAGGATTCGGCCTGAACCGCACGACGCGTGTGACGCGTGCCGGCATCGCGCAGCGAGTGAAAGACCTGGAACAGCAGACCCGGTTTTGAGCCGGATGACGGTGAAGGCGTGTTTGGCCTAATGGCCATGCACTTTGCTCTTCGGTAACAACTTTGCCGTGAGCCCAGAGCGTTCGGTTGCCATTCGGCTGTTGGTGACCCACGAAGCGGCTTTGGCGGTTTGAACGACAGGTAGGATGGGTGTTATCTTCCCAAGCGCCAGTGCGAGTGGAACAACGCTCGGCGGATGAGATTTCAAAGATGATTTGGTGTCGCCCGACTGCAATTATCTAGCGCCTCGGCTCCCCCGTCGAGCGGGAGTCAGAGGGAATTAACTTATCTCCAGCAACTCTGCCTTCCTTGCGCCGAGCACTCTCAATTTGTAAGCGGCAGACGGCTCAAATCATCTAACCGCGTCGAACATCGCGACGATGTTTGCGGGTGGCACGTCGGCCATGATGTTGTGGACCTGCTGGAAAACGTAGCCGCCGCCGGGCTGCCAGATTTCCATCTGCTGCCGAACATGATTACGCACCTGTTGCGGCGTGCCTTGGATGAGCACGGCGCGCGTGTCGCAACCCCCGCCCCAGAAAGTCATGCGCTTTCCGAAATCCTGCTTCAGCCCGGTCGCCTCCATGCCGCGACAGGTGATTTGCACGGGGTTGATGGCGTCCATACCGGCGTCAATCATGTCGTCGAGCAGTTCGCGCACGCCGCCACAGCAATGAAGCATAACTTTGGCCCGGGTGCTTTGCTTGACCCTTTGCCACATGATCCGCTCGCGGGGTTGGAAAAATTCGTGGTACATCGCCCGCGAAATCTGCGGCCCCTGCTGGCTCCCGAAATCGTCGCCGAACAAAATCACATCCACGTGTTCGCCCACGGCGGCGAGGAAACGGTCGAGATTGGCGAGGTGCATTGCCACCAACTGATCGAGGAAACGATGCGCGCGCTCGGGCTCGCCGGCCAGCAGCAGGAAGAAATTGTCGTTGCGATAAAAGTACTGGCCGATCTCCAACAGGTTGCCGCCGAACAAGCCGAGGATGGCGCGGTCGGTTTGCTGGCGGAAGCGGCGCGCGGTTTCGGCCAGCAATCGTTCGCCGTCCGGCCCCGCGACGAGCGGCCCCGGCGGCGTGGCAAAAGCCGTCCACATACACTCGTCAAAGGCCCCGGCGACGTTCGCGGGGTCGTCGTTTTCTAGGAGCGGGAAATGCGTCTGCTCGAAATAAATCACGCCGTCGGGCATGCGTCCCAGCACGCGGCCGGTCGGCGAGCGCAATTGCCATTCGCCGGACACGCGATGCGGCTTGGCCCACGCGGGCATCAGGCAGGGCGTGCCATCGGGCAGCGTCCATTCGCTCCACCATTTTTCCTCGAGCGCGAACGCACGGCCCAACTCGATCGTGTCCACCTGAAACCGCTCCAGCACGTCTTCATCCACGATGGCGAGTTGCTGGATCGGGTCATAGACGCGGATGGGTTTCTTCGGCAACCCGAGGAAGTCGCGCAAGCGCGCATAGGCCATCGCCATGATGCCGGACGAGCGGTGGCCCGAGAGATCAACCGGCACGCGGTCGGGCTGTTGATGATTCAGGGCGGCGAGGATGCGTTCTTGAGAGGTCATTGGCTCAGTTGGCAGGGCGGGGCACGAAACCGGTCGGACGCAAATCAGCTGGTGCTGTTCCAGCCCGACCGACGTTATGCGGCCTTCGCTCAGGTAACCGGCGCTATTTGAAATCCAGGCATCCACCAAGCGCAAGCGTTTTTCCGCGCGTGGATTTTTCAAATTCGCGCTGGCTTCGCGACGGGCACGGGTTTATGAAGTTACCAGCGGCGTTGGCCCGTCCCAGTCGGCCGGGCCTACTGGAAACAAAACCTGGGTAAAACTGTGAGTGGATTCAGACTCATGGCAGCAGTACTCGCGGCAGGCATGCTGATGTTGTTCGACCTGCGCGCGCCGGCCCACACGTTGCCCATCAGCTACCTCTTTGTGGTCACGGATCAGGACTACGTCCACCTCGAACTCAGTTTTAATCCGTTCGAACTCGCGAGCTTCTCGGAGTTTGATACGAACAATAATGGCCGGCTCGATCCGGAGGAGTTGACCGGGTCGCAGGGCAAACTCACGAGTCGAATTCTCGACCACCTGGTGCTTTCGGCTGATGAAAAACCCGTGGCCGTCGAGACCGCCGGCATTGCTCCCGACGCTGATAGTCATCACGCGACGCTGCGGGCGCATTATCGCGTGGACGCACGGAGCGCCGAGCTCACGCTCGAATCCCGCCTGCAAGAAATCACGAGCAGCTCACATTTTTCCCAGGTGAATTTCCTCCGCGGCGGCAAGCCCCACCTCGCGCAACTCGACTCGCAATCGCGCAAAGTGACCTTCAGCGCCCTGACTCCTGTGGTCGCCGGCTCCGCTCCGCCGGCCGGCGGAGCGACCTGTGCCCCGGCCGGCGGAAGCAGCGACGTGGTCGCGCTGGGTGCGGTCGCCATCGTCTGCATCGGCGTGCTTTGTCAGGCAAAACGAACCAACTTTACGAAGAAGCCAGTGAATCCGCCTGCCCTCAACCCACCTCCAACCTTATGAATATGAAAACCTGCCTCCTGACCTTTTGTTGTTCACTCGCCTCGCTCGGTGCGTTCGCGGCGGAACCGTTGTGGTCGATCGGCAAGCCGGACGGCGTGTCCATCGAATTCGCGCCGGGCGGACGGCCCGAGCTGACCTTCACCGTTCTGAAAAGCGTGGTGAGCAAGGATTTCGCCGGGCACCAGGACGGCTCCGAGGGGTTCGATGGCAAGGTTGCCGAGAAGCCCTACACCATCGTTTTCGATCTGCCCGAGCCCGTCGGGGCGCGCTACGAACTTGCGCTCGATCTGATTTTCACGACCGGCGCGCCGCGGCAGTTCAAAGTAAAGGTGAACAACAAGACGGGCATCTTTCCGATTCGCGTCGCGCCCAAGCACACGCTGTGGGGCGAGCAAGGCAACGACATGCTGCTGGCGCAACAACATCTTGTCGTGCCGATTGACGGCGCGTGGCTCCAGCCCAAGGAAAATCACATCACGCTCATTCCGCTTGGGCTGGGCAGTCTGACGTATGACGCGCTTGTGTTTCAGCCGGTCGCCGCCGCGACGGACCCGGCCCCATGGCTGGAGCCAACGATCTTCTACCGCAAGAATCGCGGGCAGCTTACGGAAATCTGCAACCTCGTCCTGCCGTTCAGCCAGCGGTTCGCGCAGGGCGGCGCGAAAATTACGATCGGCAAACAAGCCCTCACCCTCGCTTTCACCAACGCGTACGACTTTGGCGTTTTAGCCGAGCCGCTCGACGTGCCGGCGAACATTCCGCCGGGTAAGGCAAAGCTGGAGGTGCGTTTGGATGGCCAGTTGCGCCAGGCCGAAAGCGATTTTGTGCCCGCCAAACAATGGCGTGTGTTCGTTTGCCCGAAGGTTCACAACGACGTCGGCTACACCGATTTGCAGCCGCATGTGAATGAGCTGGATAATCGCAACTCGGATCAGGTCCTCGACATCCTGGCGAAATATCCCGCCTACAAGTTCAACTTCGAGACCGCGTGGCTGGTGGATAATTTCCTCGACTGCCGCACCGCGCCGTACCGCAAGGAATTCTTAGCCAACCTGAAGCAAAAACGGCTGGCGATGAACGCGCTTTACCTGAATCTGATGACCGGGGTGTGCTCGGGCGAAGAGCTTTATAGGGCGATGTATTTCACGCACCGGTTGCATCGTGAGCAGGGAGGCAACTTCGATTTTGCCTGCATCACGGACGCGCCATCGCACAGTTGGTTCTTACCGACGCTCTTCAGCGACGTGGGCGTGAAGGGTTTTTCCAACGGCGCCAACCAGTCGCGCGCGCCGATTTTGCATTATAGCAACTTGAACGAGGACTCGCCGTTTTACTGGGAAGGCATGAATGGCGAGCGGATTTTCATGTGGTATGCCCGCAGTTACGTGCAACTCAAGCGGCTCGTCGGGCCGGGCTGGGGCCGCGACGTGTCCAGCGTCGAGTATCTCCGAAGCAGCGTGCCGCAGTTTCTCGTGCGCTACTTGCGCGACGACTACACCCCCGATGCGGTGATGATTTATGGTGCTTACGTGGACAACGCGGCGATTCCCGAGACTGGCGAGGCCGACACGATCGCCGCTTGGAACCAGGAATACGAGTTCCCGAAACTGGTGGTGGCGAGCGACGCGGACTATTTCACCTACGTCGAAAAACATTTCGCGAACAAACTGCCGGTCCACCGTGGGGATTGCGGCGCGTATTGGGAGGATGGCGTGGGCTCGACGGCGAAAGCCACGACGTTGAATCGGCAGACGCAGCAGATCTTGCCCGCCGGTGAAACGGCGGCGGCACTGGCTTCCATTTTTGAGCCGCGCAATCGCTATCCGGCCCAGGATTTCTGGAACGCGTGGCGCAACGTGATGTTTTACGACGAACACACCTGGGGCGCGCACAACAGCGTTTCGCAGCCCGGCCGGCAATTCGTCGAGCGGCAGTGGGAGATCAAGGAGAGCTACGCCACGCGGGCGAACCTCGATGCACGAAACCTGCTCGCGCGCGCCAATAATCGCCTGGCGCAGACCATCGCCGTGGACGGCAGCAGCATCATCGCGTTCAACTGGCAGAACCGGTCACGCACCGCGCCGATCGAAGTGGAAATCGGCAGCGGCGAACAACTCGTGGACCTCGCGGACAACGAGGTCGTGCCGATGGATGTATTCTTCGAGCGCGACGGCTGGCGCAAGATCCGGTTCACCGCCGAGGATGTGCCCCCCATGGGTTACAAGGCCTACAGCATTCGCAGCCTGGAGGCCGCCAAGCACAAGCCAAACGAGAAAACCTCCGGCGAAACCATGGAGAACTCCTTTTATCGGTTGACCGTGGACAAGCAGACCGGGGCCATCATCAGCCTGTATGACAAGAGCGCGAACCGCGAACTCGCGGACGGCCGCGCGCGTTACATGTTGAACGAGTATCTCTACGTGAGCGGCGGCGAGGGCTCGTTGATTCTCAATTGCACTTTCGGAACGGCGCCGGCCAACCTGCAAGTTGAGACGCCCACGGCGGCGGAGATTGTCGAAAACGTGAAAACCCCGCTCGGCCAGCGCATTGTTGTCGTGGCCAAATCCAAAAACACGCCACGCATCCAGAGCGAGTACCTGCTCTACGACAGCATCAAGCGGGTGGACATTTTGAACACGATTGAGAAGGACGAGACGCGGGCGAAGGAGGCGGTGTATTTCGCATTTCCCTTTGCGGCAGAGAAACCGGGCCTGGAATACCAGATTCAAAATGGCTGGTGCCGTCCGAACGAAGACCAGATGCCGGGCGCGTGTCGCGAATGGTTCACGCCGCAGAACCTCGTGCATGTGAGTGATGGCAATTTCTCCGTTGCGTGGTCCACGCCGGACGCACCGTTGGTGACGCTCACGGACATCAATCGCGGCAAGTGGCTTTCCCATCTGCCGATCGCGAATGGCCACGTCTATTCGTATGCGTTGAACAATTACTGGTTCACGAACTATCGCGCGGAGCAGGGGGGAACGTTTGTGTTTCGCTATTCCATCACCAGCGGAAGCGGACTGAGCCGCGAAGCTCTGGCCCGCTTCGACGAGGATACCCGCACCCCGATCTTTGCGTATCCGCACCTGTCATCGTTCTCGGCTGCCATCGCCCAAAGCGGCCGGCCGATGCCCGCGGGCGGCGGCTCGTTCCTCGCCCTCGATGCGCCCAACCTTGAAATCGTGACGCTGAAGGAAGCGGAGGACGGCGAGGGTTTCATTCTGCGTTTCCGGGAGATCGCGGGTCAAAGCGGTGAAGCGACATTGCGCTTTCCGGTTTTCCGGGTTCGCGAAGCCCACCTGTGCAATGGGGTCGAGGACAATAAGCAGAAGCTGGTAACGACGGCCGGCGCGCTCACCGTGCCCTACAAGCCAAACTCGTTTATGACGGTGCGGTTGAAAACCGCGCCGCCCGCGCAAAAGACCGCCGCGAAGTGAGCAATGGTGACGGCCCATTTGATTTCATGGGGGTGGGAGCTGCGAGCAAAGGTGCTTGCCACGGTTCTGAGCCGGGGCCGGTACACTTTTCGTGAGATCTGAAATCTGCGCCGGGAGCTTTGTCCCGCATCGTCGCTTGGCTGGCGGTTGCCCTTCGGCGCCGTCCCTATGCTTGCCCCGGCGACTGTTAACTTGCAATCTGCACCCCGCCGATGGCCCACATCCACGAAAAAATTGATTTTACGGTCGCGATCTTCGTCGTTCAGGACGGCAAGGTGTTGCTGATCCACCATCGCAAGCTCGACAAGTGGCTGCCATTGGGCGGACACATCGAGTTGGAGGAAGACCCGGAGCAGGCGGCGGTGCGCGAAGCAAAAGAGGAAAGCGGATTGGACGTGGAACTGCTCGGCGAGCGGCCCCCCACTTCCGAACCAGGAACGCGTGCGCTGATCGCCCCGCGCTTTCTCGACATTCATCGCATCAGCGCCACGCACGAACACATTGGCATGATTTACTGGGCGCGACCCAGGAGCGGCGCGACCACGCTGGCCGTTGAGGAGCATCACGACATTCGCTGGTGTTCCACCGGCGAGCTGGACCAGCTCCAGCCCGCAATGTCCAATGCCGTGAAATGGTATTGCCGCCAGGCCCTCGCGGAGGTTTCCAGCGCGACATGTATTCACGGAGGCTAAAAAACGGCTTCTTTCTCCTCGAAGGATTGAACTCCTTCGCGACCACCTACTATTTTTATTACGTCTATTTCTTCACCCATCACAAGTTTGGTTTCGACAACAAGGCGAATCTGATGCTGGCGGCGATCGCCGGTTTGATTTACGTGCCGAATGCGCTGATGGGAGGCCAAATTGCCATCACGTTCTGTTGATAGGAAGAGCACACGT
>JANOHH010000262.1:0-3872 GCA_031406395.1 Verrucomicrobiota bacterium
GAACACCGTGGTTTTTCCCGCCCCATTCGGGCCGATCAGGCCAACGAACTCACCCGGTTGGAGAGCAAATGAAATGTCATTGACCGCTCGGATGCCGCCGAAGTCAACAATGAGGTTCTTAACATCGAGGATGGGAGTGTCCATTAGTTAATTCCCTTCCTGCTATTGGCTCTACGGGTCATAAACTTGTTCCAGCGCGGCAGTTGTTGAAGAGCAGTGCGTTTTTGAGTTCGCAGGAATTTCCCACGAGGCAGTTGTCACCGACGATGACGTGCTCCCGAAAATAGGCATTGTGGCGAATCTTGCAATTGCGCCCAATGATGGCAGGCCCTTTGATCATCACTCCGTCCTCGACCACCGTGCCTTCGCCGATAAACACCTGCTCGCCGATGAACGCGACCCCTTCGCATTTATTGTGCAATGACGGCCGGGTGTGGGTCGCGAGGTAGCCCTTGATTTTCCTGAGCGCGTCCCAGGCATTGGCGCAGCCGTCAAAGAGAACGGCGTGCTCGGTTTGCGTAAGGTCAAACAGGTCAGCAGGTCGAAACATGGACGCAGGCTAGATTTCAAACTGCCAAATTCCAAGCACCAAGCGGCAGTGCCATTTCCGGCGAGGGGGAGCGGGCCAGAACCTGATGGTCATTGAACCGTCACCGGCTTTCGCTATCCTTCCCGAAACTATGGGTGACCAACGGAAACCAGCCGGACGCGCAGTTTGCACTCCAGCAACCGACGCTCTCCTGCGGCGTCGACCGACAGCTATTCGATTTACCGCCCTGGTCGCCCTTCTCACAGCGCACTTCGCGCTGCCGGTCGCCGCCGAAGACTGGCCCTGCTTTCTTGGACCGCGCGGCGACAACACCTCAGCGGAAACCCATTTGCTGGAACGGTGGGATACTAACGGGCCTCCGATGCTTTGGGAAAAGACCGTTGGTTCCGGCTACAGCGCGCCATCGGTGCGCGGGGACTGGCTCGTGTTGCATCACCGGCTGGGCAACGAGGAGATCGTTGAAGCGATGGCTCCGCTCTCCGGCAAAACGAAATGGGCGCACAAATACCCCAGCCGCTTTGTGGATCCCTTCGGCTACAACAATGGCCCGCGCGGCACCCCGTTGCTCACGTCGAACCGCTGTTATACTCTCGGGGCGGAGGGAAAACTGCTTTGCCTGGACCTCGCCGATGGCCACGTCGTCTGGCAGCGCGACACGGCGAAAGATTGGGAGGTGCCGCCAGCCTTTTTTGGCGTCGGCAGCACACCACTGATGACGGACGGCAAATTGATCGTGATGATCGGCGGCCAGCCGGACGCCGGCGTGGTGGCGCTGGAACCGGAGAGTGGCCGGACCCTTTGGGAAAGCGTCGGCAAGAAAACCTGGAACGGCGTTACGCCCATTGGTGGGCGCACCTCGAAGCCTTACGAATGGACCGGCTACGAAATGCTTGCTAGCTATTCGTCCCCGGTGGCGGCGACGATTCACGGGCAACGCCATCTGTTTTGCCTCATGCGTCAGGGCCTCGTCTCGCTGAACCCGACGAACGGCGAAGTGAATTTCAAACGTTGGTTTCAATGCCCGGTCAACGAATCCGTCAACGCGATGTCGCCGGTGGTGCGCGACGATCTCGTGTTGATCTCCGCCGCGTACTATCGCGTCGGCTCGGTGGTGTTGCGCGTGCAGCCGGAGGGCAGAACGTTCGAGGAAATCTGGCGCAGTCCACAAAATCCTTTCGACCGCGATCCGGCAACCGGCGGCAATCCCTCGCCGGCGCTGGAACTGCACTGGACCACGCCCGTCCTGTTCGACGGTTTTCTCTACGCTTTCAGCGGACGCAACGAACCGGACGCCTCGTTCCGTTGCGTGGAACTGAGGACGGGGAAGCTGATGTGGAGTCGGGACGAAAGCTGGCCCGCCCACAGTACGAAGCAACCGCGTGTGTTTGGTCGCGGCTCGGCAATTCTCGCGGACGGCAAACTCATTGCGCTCGGCGAGGGCGGGCGGTTGGGATTATTCCGTCCAAGCCCGGAAAAACCCGAAGAACTCTGCGCATGGCAAGTCCCCTCGCTGCGTTATCCGTGCTGGGCCGGGCCGGTGTTGTCGGAACGGAAACTTTATCTCCGAAGCGAAAACCAATTGGTTTGTCTGGATTGGGCAAAACGGTTGAAGGAGTGATCGCGGGCGGGAGTCCGCGAACCTGCCCAACCTCAGCGTGGCTCGGAGGTAAATGGCGCGGATGGGGAGATCGAGGTGAGGATGATTGGCTCGGGCGGGCCGGGAAACTTCGGACGGCGATGCAGCACGTAGAGATCAAGCGCGCACCAGACGCGGGCGAGGGACTCGCGGGCTTTCACCCGAGCGGACCAACGAACGCCCAAATCCGGCGCGGCGAAAGCCACCGCCTCCAATCCATGCTGCCGCGCAATCCACAGCGCCCGCGGACAATGAAACGCCTCGGTCACGATAGTAAACTCTTGGAGGCCAAAAACCGTCTTCGCCCGGACCACTGAATCCAGCGTACGGAAGCCGGCGTAATCACAGGTGATGGCGTTGGTTGGCACACCCGCCGCCACCAGTGCATCGCGCATGTCCGTCGGCTCGTCATAACTGGCGAGATGATTGTCCCCGCTCACGAGCAGATGTCTGACTTTGCCCGCACGATACAACTTGGCGGCCGCGGCGATGCGCTGGGTGAAATGTAAATTGAGATTGCCGCGCGCTGTGGTTTTTCCCGTGCCCAACACGAGACCAACCTGGTGTTGGGGAATTTGATCCACGGAATGAAAAATCCGGCCGGCGGCGTGGGAGCGACAAACGGCGTCCGCCCAGAGAATCGCCGCGCTGGGCAGAACCACGATCAACAGCAAAAGCGCGAGCCGTCTTGTGCAGTGCTTGCGAAGCCTCGCCGAAATATTGGGAGTTACTTTGCTCATGACTTCGCCAGGACCAAGGACCGAAGGAAACCGGTCAGCACCAAGCCAATCAACCAAACAGCGGTAGCTACTCTGATGATTAATTGTTTCATTGGGCAAAGCTCACACCGCAATTGGCGCTTTGATACCGGGGTGCGGATCGTAACCCGCCAGTTCAATGTCTTCGAACGTAAAGTAGCGGATGTTTTTCACCGCCGGGTTGAGTTTGAGGGCCGGCAGTGGACGCGGCGCGCGCGTGAGTTGCAGTTTCGCCTGCTCGACATGGTTGGCGTAGAGGTGCAAGTCGCCAAAGGTGTGGACGAAGTCGCCGGGCTTGAGTCCGCATACTTGTGCCACCATCAGCGTCAGGAGCGCATAACTGGCGATATTGAACGGGACGCCCAGGAAGAGGTCGGCACTACGCTGGTAAAGCTGACAGCTCAATTCGCCTTCGCTCACGTAAAACTGGAACAGCGTGTGACAGGGTGGCAGGGCCATCGTCTCGATTTCACCGGGATTCCAAGCGCTCACGATCAGGCGGCGACTGTCAGGATTTTTCCCGATCTGCGCAATGACATCTTCGATCTGGTGGATCGAACGGCCGTCGGCGGTGCGCCAATCGCACCATTGCGCGCCATAAACGCGACCCAGGTTGCCGTCCGCATCCGCCCACTCGTCCCAGATCGTCACACCGTTATCGTTGAGATATTTGATGTTCGTTTCGCCGCGCAGAAACCAGAGCAGTTCGTGAATGATGGATTTGGTGTGGACCTTTTTGGTGGTCAGCAACGGAAAGCCCGCACCGAGCGGATAGCGGGCTTGCGCGCCGAACACGGAAAACGTGCCCGTGCCGGTGCGGTCAGACTTGAACTTACCATGCTCCATAACGTGGCGGAGCAGATCGAGATTCTGAATCATTGCGGCAAGGATTTAAGCACGAACCGGACGAAACACACGAAAGAATTTC
>JANOHH010000273.1:0-1264 GCA_031406395.1 Verrucomicrobiota bacterium
CACGCGGCGGATTTCCATGTTGCTACGAAAGGCAAGGACTCCAATCGCGGCACCCGATCGTCGCCGTTTGCGACTTTGGAGCGGGCGCGGGCGGCGGTTCGTTCGCTCAAGCAAAGCAGCGAGTTGCCATTGGGCGGAGTGACGATCTGGATTCACGGCGGCGAGTACGCGCTGGCGTCAACGTTCGAGCTCGGGCCGGACGACGGCGGTGAAACAAACCGCCCGGTGGTCTATCGCGCGATTGAAGGCAAGGAAGTGCGACTGGTGGGTGGTCGAACCCTGCCCGCGAAAGCATTCCAACCTGTAAGCGCACCGGAGATTCTCCAAAGACTCGATGCGACGGCCCGCCCGCAGGTCCGGCGCGCGGATTTGCGAGCGCTGGGGATTACCAACTTCGGCACGTTCCCGGATCAATTCAGCGGCGCGGCCCTTTTGCCCGAGCTATTTTTCAACGATCAGCGCATGACGCTGGCGCGTTGGCCGAATGAGGGTTGGGCAGAGATCGACAAAGTGATTGAAAGCGGCCCGGCCCCGTGGCGCAAGCACGCTTCGGAAAAACTGGGCGCGTTCGCGTACGACGGCGACCGTCCAGCCCGCTGGCTGGGCACGCCTGCGGTCTGGTTGCAGGGCTACTGGTGCTTCGACTGGAGCAGCGAAACGATCCGGGTGCAGAACATTGACACCAACGAACACCGCATCACGCTCGCGAAGCCGCATCATTACGGACTGGGAAGTGGCAACTCTGGCAAGCGCCGGTTCTTCGCAGTGAACCTGGTCGAAGAACTGGATCAACCCGGGGAATACTTCATTGACCGCGATTCCGGTGAGTTGTTTTTCTGGCCGCCATCATCATTGCGCGGCGCGCGGGTGGTGTTGTCCACGCTGACCCAGCCCGTCATCGCGCTGCGCAGCGCTTCGCATGTCACCCTGCGTGGTCTCACCGTCGAGGCGTGTGCGGGGAACGGAATTGAAATCAAAGGTGGACAAAACGACAGCATCCTCGCCTGTCGCGTTCGGAACACAGGCATGGACGGTGTCGTGGTGGAAGGCGGCACACAACACCGCGTGGTGGCCTGCGACATCTTCGACACCGGCATGGCTGGCCTCAAGATCGGGGGCGGCGACCGCAAGACGCTCACGCCGAGCGGACATGAGGCGGTGAACAATCACATCCACGATGTTTCGCGCCGCCAACGCACCCACGCTTACCACGTTCACCTCGACGGCGTCGGCGTCCGGCTCGCCCACAATTTACTCAACGACG
>JANOHH010000303.1:0-1407 GCA_031406395.1 Verrucomicrobiota bacterium
GATTCCCGCGAGGTAGGCTCGGGCGGCTATAGTCGGTCGGGAGCCTACACAACGAAAGCAAGGCTTCAACTGAACCGCCGGATACGTGGACCGTACGTCCGGTGGTGTGGGAGGACGGTGAGGTTCTAACCCTCACCTCCTACCCGATTCCGATGCCCCTCGAAGAGGGAAGCGATCACGAACGATCGGCCGGGAGGGTCCGTCACCGGTGCTCCAGCCTGGTCAGCCTTGGCCCAGGTAAATCAACTCCAGCGCCTGCGCTCCTCTTGGAGGCTGTACCGGTTCTTTCCGCCTGGATACGTCCTGAATCTTGACGTCAGTGGATGTTTGGCATTGGCGCTGCTCAATCTCGACTAGCGGTTGCAGCAGGCAATAAGTGAACATCAACCGTTATCCTAATTAATCCGCCTGTTGCAGCGTTCATGCCGCGAATAGAACAAAGGAAAATTCGTTATGAAGCTCAATACCTCCCGTCAAGACGGTTTCACGCTCGTTGAAATCATGATTGTAGTGGCCATCATTGGTCTGTTGGCCGCGATTGCGGTTCCCAACTTCGTCAGAGCGCGGACCACGTCCCAGATGAATACCTGCATCAACAACTTGCGCCAAATTGACGGGGCCAAGCAGCAATGGGCGCTGGAAACCAAGCAGCCGACAACGGCCACTCCGAGCGAAACCAGTGTGGGTAGCTTCCTGGGCCGCTCGGCTTCGACGGCCGGAATTGCCTGTCCCTCCGGTGGCAGTGCGGCGGACTTCACCTCCAGCTACACGATTAACCCAATAAACGTTGCGCCGCTCTGCATTTATGTGCCGAATGGCGCAAACGCCCACGCTCTGCCGTAATCCGGAAGTGGTTGTTTGATTCAGAGGCCCGAAGCGTCGCTTCGGGCCTGCTGTATTTTCTTATGTTGCGCGGTTTGCTCATTGTGCTCCTGCTCCTCCACGTTCTGCCGATCCACGCGGAACGGATCAATCACGAAGGACGCATCCTCGGCGGGCTGCCGGTGGTCACGAATTCTGTCCTCTTCAACACCGCGCGCGCGGACGCCGTGGTGTCGGCCATGCAGATTTTCCCGGTCACGAATCCATGGAATGAAGACATTTCACGGCGGCCCGTGTTGGCGAATTCCGACGCGATGATCGCACAGATCAGCGCCGATCTCCTGGCCTCGCGACGGACTCTGCGCGCGTTCAGGGAGATGAACTACGAGCTGGTGCCCGATGTAAAGCCGACCGCGCCGATCCAGTTTGTGGATTATCCCGACGAATCCGATCTCGACGGCGGCTTTTTTCCCAGCGGTCTTTATCCGATTTCGACCAACACGCCGGTTGAGACGTGGCCGTCGGAGACCGGGGGGCTGACCTTGCAACAATGGCAACAGGACATCAACAACGATGCGGGCGACC
>JANOHH010000312.1:0-4880 GCA_031406395.1 Verrucomicrobiota bacterium
CCGGACGACACCCGTCGCTAGCGACGCCCTGATCTACCAATTGCATCGCCTGAGCGAGCGAATCAGCGGTAAACATTGAAGCAAGAAAGGAAAAAACGGGCGCACTTACCGGATAGGACTGACGAAAGATAGCCTCGCAGGCGGCATAGCTGTTGGCAACGCCATTGCTTTTCAGTCCATGAAACAAGGCGGAAGTCGTGCTGTTGACGCTCCCATTAGTAATGGTCTGAAACGGGATATCCATTGAAAGAACCACGTAATCAATCTGGTTGGTCAACTGGCGTTCTACCAACATGTTCAATAGCGGGTCGAGCAGATTGGTTGCAAAATCCGAACCGCTCCATGAGATATTACTGCCGGGCCAGTTAATGCGCAGGACATTTTCGGGCGGGACGTTGCGGCGTTGGCAGAAATAGTTGGCTAATTCGCAGGAATCGGAGCTGTTTCGATTGGCTATTACTACGGTATTCAAGCCGCTGCCACCGGCTCGCAAGCCGCAAGCGAAAAGGCAGCCTAGGCATGACAAAATCCATAATTTTAGCGGTTTATGAAGATAGCCAGGCAAATGTTTCCTAGGGTTCAAATATTTCTCCACTTTCAGCCTAGCATTATAGCGCCTTCCTCCTTAGCCACCAATTGAATTTTGAAAAGAAAAATGGCCGGTCATTATGACCGGCCAAAACTCGGGGCATTCCGCAGAGAAAATCTCCGCGATGTTTTGCGGTTAAGTGCGGCGACGCCTTACCAAACCCAAAGCAACCGCACCCAGTGCTACCAGTGCCAAACTGGATGGTTCAGGAATCGGCACAATCGCCAATCTCTTGCCTTTGAACACCTCGAAATCTGCACCAACGGCGATATTTGCATCCCACTGCAATGCCCACGTCACATTACCTGGGCCGGAGGAGAGGTTATTGTTGAGATTGTACCCTGGGGTTCCGGTAAGGCTTGTTAGGGTGTTGAAGGCATTATCCGTCTCAGCACGATTAGCGAATGGATTAACGATCGCTTCACCAATTGACAGCCCAGGCCCTTTAGTTTGATTCACAAAGTTAAAACCCGGCCCTGGACTTCCGCTGATTGCAATGCTGTCGCCACCTGGAGTTCCGCCCAAATCGAAATCTGAGTATTGAAAGAAATGCAAATCAAGTGAACTCAAAGAATTGTTACGGACCGAGATTGATTCAAGTATACTCGCTGTGCCGGAGCCAGCGAGCCCGCCTTGCAAAAGGTAGTTAATGGTCACCGATAACTGTGCATTGGCGTAAGTAGCCGTAACCTCATTATTATTATAGGTTACATAGCTTGCAAAGCTTATCGAGTTAATCGCCTGCGCAATCCCACCGCCCCCAACCCGGTAATAAAACCACTGCTTGTTCAACTGATTTTGCCCATCTACCGCCCAGTGGTACATTCCCGCTGCACTATCCAAATCCACGAATGCGGTGGAATTTTGGTCTGTTAGCGTAACGCCAACAGAAGCCTGACTCTGAATCGAAAATGCCAATGCACCGGCAAGCACCAGTGCTTTGGCAAGGTTCCTTGCACTAAAAATGTTATTTGATTTCATAGGGTTACGTCTGATTTGGTTGTATTGATACAGAACTTGTTGTTTTGCTAGGTCAAATTTTTATACAGCTTACCAACACGGAATGCAAGCTATTTCTTTCGTTGCCGTCCGAAAAGTGCCAGACCAAGTAGCCCCGACGAAACCAGCGCCATTGATGATGGTTCTGGTACGACACCAATCAGCTTCTGGATTTGGAATGATCCTCCAGCGGCCAAAGTGAAATCCCACTGGTAGGCAAATGTGACATTCCCAGGCCCAGCACTTAAATTGTCATTTAGAGTCGTTGGGCTGCCATCGGTCAAACTGGCAAGTGTTTGATTATACAAAGCCGCTTCGAAGTGAGAGGCCGGAGTAACCGTTTCATTTACCGATCGAGAACCGCCACTCTGAATGTTGTAGTAAGACAAGCCCGAAGGATTCTGAAAGAATTGAACCGATTGCCCCCCTGTCACCCCGCCGATATTAAAATCAGAGTACTGGAAAAAGTGAAAGTTTAGGGGAGAGGCAGAAGTGTTGTTGATGGTGATGGTCTCATCAAGATAACTAGTGCCAGAGCCAACATTACCACCTGACAGTGAATAAAGAGTCCTTACCGAGTAGGAGGAATTCGCGTAGGTAACAGTCAATGATCTGCTTCCAGAACTAACAGTCGGGGTGCCGTTAATGCTCTCAATCGGGTATTCAGGGCCAACATTCCCCACACGGTAGTAAAACCACTGCAAATTCAATTGATCCACACCATCGATCTTCCAGTTATTTACTCCACCGGGCCCACTGGCCACATTAATATCCAAGGCGGAATTCTTATTGGTGATCGTGTAGGATTGCGCCTCGCATTGGACAACCAACCCTGCAATGGCCAACGCAAAGAAGGTAAGTTTGAAATTACCTGTCTTTCTCGCAAAAGACATTTTGTGAATCTTCATATTTTTCTGATTGCGGTAAAACTGGTCAATCTGGGTCTCGTAGAACCATTGAAGCGGAAAATGCAGTCAGAGTCAAGAACTATTTTGCAAATTCTTGGTCTCTTTTACTGCCGGATCCTACGGACGAGCAGAATCCATTCGGTCCATATCACTCAGAAAAACAAAATATGTGTTCAGGCTGTTTCGAAAGCGCCGAATTCCGGCTTTCTCCGGCCTCGCAACCCAGCTAGCACCTGCAAAATCACCCTCATCTGCCGGCAAATTTTTCGCAGTGGATTTTTTAGTGACACGGACCGGTTCAGCTCTACAATACTGGGCCTTTGCGACCCTATGGTCTAGCGGTTAGGACACCTCCCTTTCACGGAGGTAGCCCGGGTTCGATTCCCGGTAGGGTCGCCATTCTTCAATTTTGTCCGCTGGAATAAAGTCGTGGTTTAAGGGCGACAACTCTACTGGTTAGCTCATTCCGTCAAGGCAAAAGTTCCTTCATCTCGAATTGTCACCTGTGGCAAATGTGTTCAATGGCAAGGCTGGTACTAGCGAGTTTGGTTGCTCGCCAGGGCGTCTTGACAGTTGTCAGTAGCTGTACATCTTACCTAGTTGGTGTGGGGATTCATAGATAGGCGAAGGCGCTTCTTGTTTGGTTTTCAAGGAGCGCCTTTTTTTATTCCCACCGGTAGGAACGAGTCTGGAAACCGAGGTTGCTCCCGGCCCAATTACATGAGAATCCCTTGGGACTCAATCGGTGTTCCCTCGCGTTGCGGACACGGCGCGGGAGAGGGAACCTAAACGGTATGGATACACTTGACCAGTTAGGCGATTCCGGCTCTACCCATGAACCTCAATTCGAGAGTGAATTTCTCAGGCAAATTCTCACCAAGGTCGTGATTCAGGAACAAACATCGCGTCTTTATTTGAGCCAAGAGCGTTTGTGGACCCAGGATTTTGAAAATGCGACAGCTTTTGACTCGCGCCAGGCAGCGCGTTGGGAGATAGCAAAGCTGAAGCTTCAAAACGTCCGTTTGGTGCTCAACTGGGAAATCGAATAGCCGGAGATTTTTGCGCGATCCCTAAGTTTGCCCGTGTTCGGATCCGAGGAAATTCCCCAATCATAAAGCAATCCGCTGGATGCCGACGAAAATGGGATTTATCAGTTTCTGAAATTGTGACCGGGCCAATTTGTATCGGGCGAGCCCAAACCGGCACAAGCCGTGTTACTGGCCCAGCTGAACTGGAGTTTGCCGCAATAACCCCCGCCGCTCGTGTATGCCAAAGACCCGACGCCGACTGGGCCGGAGGTCACCGTGCCGTCGCAGGCTGCCTGAGTTTGTGTGGCCGACCTGAAGCCCGTGCGCCGCGCAAGTGCCTAAAGATCAGTCCCGGCGGCGCTTCCCGTGCGAAGGTCGGGCTAGAGCCCTTTTGACTTTCTGCCCCCCGACTCTTACTCTGCGCGGCATGGACTCACTCCACGCCCCATGGCGGATCGAATACATCGTCGCGCCCAAACCTCTGTTGACGGAGAGCCTGTTCACGACCCTAGCCCAATCGAGCGACGATGTGACAGACCTGGTTATCGCCCGGGACCGAACTTGTTACGCTGTCCTCAACCGCTACCCGTACAATGGCGGCCACTTGCTCGTCGTACCGTACAAGCAATCGCCCGACCTAAATGGACTGACCGACGAGGAGGTCGCGGACCTCTGGAAGCTCGTGCGTCGCTGCGTCAACGTCCTCCAACAGGAAATGAAGGCGGAAGGCTTCAACATCGGCATCAATCTCGGCCGGGTGGCCGGGGCCGGCATCGCCGGGCATCTGCATATCCACATCGTCCCGCGTTGGTTTGGCGACACCAACTTCATGCCGGTCATCGCCAACAGCGGTGTCGTTCCGCAAGCCTTGATCGAACTCGGCAACCAACTCCGCGCCGCGCTCGCCCGGTAGTTTTTGATTTTGCTTTGCTAATTCCCCCTTCCCATGGCCACCGAAACCCTTCACTTCGAAAACGCCCGGGCTGCCCAACAGCTTTTCAATCACGACTCGCGCAACCTTGACGCTCTGCAAAAGCAACTCGGCGTCAAAACCACCGTGCGCGACGGCTGGATCAAGTTGGAAGGCCCGGCGGACGCCGTCGAGCGCGCCCGACACTTGTTCGCTTCCCTGGAAGGTTCGTTGAAAGCCGGGTCACCCGTGCGCAATCGCGAATTCACCCATGCCTTGCATGTGGTGCGACACGAAGGTGTTTCCACCCTCCAGGACCTGATGAGCGACCGGGTACAGACCCACGAAAAGAAGCCCGCCGTGACGGCCAAGACCGTTGGTCAGAAGAAGTATCTCGATGCCATTCGCAAACATGACATAACCTTTGGCATCGGCCCGGCGGGCAC
>JANOHH010000313.1:0-2417 GCA_031406395.1 Verrucomicrobiota bacterium
CACGCGCTCCTCCGCCAGCCGCCGCTGCGTAATATCTTCCACCGTACCTTCATAATGCCGCAGCCGGCCCTGCGCGTCCCGGATGGCATGGCAGTTTTCCGCGATCCAGATGATGCTGCCGTCCTTGCGGAAAATCTGCGACTCGAACCCGGTGAGCGTGTCGTGTTCCTCCATGATGCGCTTGAACTCCTCGCGCCGGCCCGGGGCCACGTACAATCGGCGCCCGATATCCGTGACATGGCCCATGAGCTCCTCCGGTGAGTCATAGCCATAAATGTGGGCGAGGGCCGCGTTGGCCATCAGGTAATGGCCTTCGGGCGTCGTTTGAAAAACGCCCTCCACCAGATGATCGAAGATGCCGTGATATTTCCCCTCGGCGACCAGCAACGCCCGGTCCGCCTCATGGCGTTCGATCGTGTAATGAATCGAGCGGCGCAGCCAACTGGGGTTGATGTGGTTCTTGACCAGATAATCCTGCGCGCCCGCATGCACGGCCTCGACCGCGATGGCCTCGTCTTCGGTCGCGCCCACCACAATGATCGGGATCTCCGGCGCCGCCGCCTGCAACACCGCGATGTTCACCAGGCCCGCCCCGTCCGGCAGGAAAAATTCCAGCAGGATCACCCCAAACGCCTCCTGCCCCAGCCAGACGATGCCCTCCGCGAGCGAAGCCGCCACGACCACGCTGCCGACCGTCTCCCGCGCCTGGTCGAGCATGCCGCTCACCGCGCGGGCAAAGGGTTCATCGTGTTCGATGAGCAGCACCCGCAAGGCGTGGCGGCGGGCAATAAGTTCTGAGTCGCGTTCCGGCATATTCAATGGGCAACCGAATCCGTCCGTCGTTGCGTGAAAATGGCAGGCCGGCTGGGCGCCCGCAAGCGGATTGGTGGGGCTGTTTGTGAACTGGGCGCGCCAGCCACTGCTGTAACCATGCGGTCGGAATTCAACGCCAAGGCCCAGCGTGGCCAAACCGCAACCAAATCGCCGGCCCGCCCCGATTAACCGCAGAGGCCGCCAAGGTTTTCGCCACGGCCGCAAAGAGAGTCTGCCTCGTTAAGACAGCTTTGCGGTGCCATCTCCCAACCTCGTCGCGTCCTGCGAAGAATTTCCCGGAGCGCGGACAGCCTTGTCCGCGAGTCCCGACCTGTACACGAGCAACGCGCGGACAAAGCTGTCCGCGCTCCTTTGGTTGCGCCTTTGCCGCTTGGCGGCTTTGCGTTAAGAGCCTTCTGCACCTTCTCGGCTCAGCGGGTGCATCCGTGTCCCGCCTCGCGTAGGGCGTGCGCCTCAGCAGTGGTTGCCGTCTCAAATCCAGATTATCCAACAAATTAGATTGTCAGCCCGACCGCCACCGACTATCCATTGCCCAGAACCCAGAGGCAAACCATGGCCCAAGATAATCCTGCTGACTCAACCAACGGCAGCCGCGCGGAGGTTTTCAACACCACGCACTGGAGTGTGGTGCTGCAGGCGGGCGCCAACGATTCACCCCAGGCCGCAGAAGCTCTGGCATCGCTGTGCCGCGCCTATTGGTATCCGCTCTACGCCTACGTCCGGCGGCAAGGGCACAGCATGGAGGATTCACAGGACCTGACCCAGGAATTCTTCGCCCGGCTGCTGGAACGCAATTATCTCCGGTCGGCTGACCGCAAACGCGGGCGCTTTATACGTTCCTGCTCACTTCGCTCAAACACTTCCTGATCAACGAATGGAACAAGGCGCAGCGCGCCAAGCGCGGTGGGGGGCGGCCGCTCATTTCCTTGGATGCCGAGGAGACGGAGACCCGTTTCCGGGCCGAGCCGGCGGACCACCGGTCGCCGGACAAAGCGTACGAACGGCGGTGGGCGACGGTGTTGTTGGAACGGGTCCTGGAGCAACTCCAGCGCGAATTTGTGGCGGCCGGGCGGGGGGCGGTGTTTGAAGAACTCAAGGGCTGCCTGACCGGGGCGGACAACGAAAATACTTACGCCGAGATCGGCCGGCGCTTGGAGCTGACCGAAGGCAATTTGAAAGTGACGGTCCATCGCCTGAAGCAACGCTATCGCGAACTGCTGCGCAAAGAGATCGCCCTGACCGTGGAGGGTCCGGAAGACATTGATCAGGAGATGCGGGATCTGTTCGCGGCCCTGAGCGATTGAGCGATTAAGCAAGAAACTTTGTAACCATTTTGGGTTTTCGCTGTAAGGAAAGACAGTGAACGTAATTCATCCAACCGCACATTGGCGGGACCGTGGGATCGACCACGATTCAGCGGCCGTTTCCCTCTCCCCTTCGGAAGGGGATAGGGTCAGGGTGAGGGGTTGCGTGAAGGCGTTGAACCGGGAGTTTGTCAATGGCCACGCGGCTAGCCCTCCACCTGAACCGTCCGCACCACCGACAGGTCTTGGAGTGCGCCAGCCCTCTGGCGCTTTCGATCA
>JANOHH010000326.1:0-5393 GCA_031406395.1 Verrucomicrobiota bacterium
CGCCACGTGCCGGTTCGGAAATCGACGCTCCAACAAAAAGGGCGGCCTTGCGGACGCCCTTCGTGCTTTGAATTTCTTTTCGCTTACGCAGCGGCTTCGCCCACCTGGAAGCGAACAAACCGCCGGACGCTGATTTCGTCACCGAGCAGTTTCTCCACCGTCGCGATGTGTTCCTTCACGCTGATCTCGGAGTTTTTCTTCACAAAACCCTGGTCCACGAGGCAGTAGGTCTGGAAAAACTTGTCCACGATGCCCTGGAGAATTTTCTCCAACGCCTGCGCCGGTTTGCCCTTGAGGCGGTCCGATTGCGCAGCGATCTCACGTTCCTTGGCGATGACCTCGGGCGCAACCTGTTCGCGGGAAACCGCGTAGGGATGCCCCGCGGCGATTTGCAGCGTGATATCCTTCACGAGTTGCTTGAAGTCATCCTTGCCGGTGGTTTCGGCCTTGCCCGCACCGACTTCAACGAGGACGCCGACTTTCGCGCCGGTGTGGATGTAGGCGGCGATGAGACCATTGCCTTTGACTTCCATACGGGCGTTGCGGGCGATCTTGATATTCTCGCCGATCTTGACGACCGCGGCTTCGCGGTCCGCCTCCAGGTTCGCGTTCGGATCGGCGGCGACCTTCCGGGCGATTTCATCGCTGAAGGCGCGGAAGGTTTCATTGCGGGCGACGAAGTCAGTTTCGCAATTCACTTCCACCAGCACACCGGACTTGCCATCGGGCGCGATGTATTGGGCAATCAGGCCTTCGCGGGCATCGCGCAACGATTTCTTCGCGGCGCTGGCGGCGCCGGACTTGCGCAAGATGTCCACCGCCTTGTCCATGTCGCCCCCGGCTTCGGTAAGCGCTTTCTTGCAATCCATCATGCCGGCACTCGTCATCTCGCGGAGTTTGCCGACGTTGGCAGCAGTAATTTCAGCCATACTAAAAGGTAAATAGTTCGGAGTTGATTGTTGAGAAACGAAAATCCGATTGGCTGGCGCTCAAACCGGCATCGGCGCGGGGGCTTCCACCGGCGTAGCCTCGCCGACCACCGGGGCGGCCGCTTCGGCTTCTTCCTGCTTGCGGCGGGAAGCCCGAGACTCAAACTCGGCCTGGGAACGCGTGATGACCTGGTTGACCGTGGCCAAAATCATGCGCACGGAGCGGATCGCGTCGTCGTTGGCGGCAATCGGATAATCCACGAGGTCGGGGTCGCAGTTCGTGTCCGCGATGGCGACGATGGGGATTTTCAGCTTGCGCGCCTCAGCCACGGCGTTGTGTTCGCGCTTCACGTCCACGACGAACATCGCGCCCGGCATTTTATCCATGGTGCGGATGCCATCGAAGTATTTGACCAGCCGGCCCGCTTCACGGCGGATAACGGCTTGCTCCTGTTTGACGTAGTTATTGATGGAGCCGTCGGCTTCCATCTTCTCAATTTCCCGGAGCCGGGCGATGGAGCGCTTGACCGTTTGATAATTCGTGAGGGTGCCGCCGAGCCAGCGCTCGGTGACGAAAAACTGGCCACATTCCTTCGCGGTTTCCTTGACTGCCTGCTGCGCCTGCTTCTTGGTGCCGACGAAGATGACCTTGCCACCCTTGGTGACGGTTTTGGCGAGGAAATCGCACGCGGTTTCCAACTGCGCGAGGGACTTGCTCAAGTCAATGATGTGAATGCCATTGCGCGCGTCGAAGATGAAAGGCTTCATCTTGGGATTCCAACGCCGCGTTTGGTGTCCGAAATGGACGCCTGCTTCCAACAATTCTTTAATACCGATGCTTAACACAATTTTCCTTTGGTTGAGACCCCGTCCCGCTTTTGGCGGAAGCAAGGCATCCCGCGGAACACGGGATTGATTTCGATGTTATTCTGGCCACCCGCGCCCATCCGGACGCGGAATTGAAGGCCGTTTTCCTCCGCTAGTCGCCCGACGAAGGGCGCAGAGACTAGCAAAGAAATGTCCACTGGCAATGCTTTTATTTGGAGCTTTTGTTTGGAGCCTTCGCCGACGACCACACTTTCATGCCGACCCAGTCGATCAGAGCGCGTCAAATTATTTCTCGCGATTTGTCCATCGCCCCGCCATGCTGCGCCCCACACGTGAGGCATTTGTTTTGCTATCAACCAGTCATTTGTATGTGGCGTTTGAACCTCGGAAACAAGCTGAGGGGCGTGGTAGCGGGCTTGGTTTTCGGGCTGGCGCTAAACCTCTACGCCGGCGGCAGCGGGCTCAATACGGTGGTCGTCATCAATCAGGACCGAACGAATTCCATCGAATTGGGGAATTATTTCTGCGAGCGCCGGCTGGTCCCCTCAGAAAATGTCCTGCGTATCAACTGGCCCGGGGGAAACACTTCCTGGACCAGCGCGGAGTTTCAGGCCAACCTTCTCAACCCGTTGCTCACGATGCTCGCCGTGCGACAGTTGACCAACCAGATTGACTACGTTGTCCTCTCGATGGACATCCCGTTTCAGACGATCTACGGCACGGTCGTCAACAGCACCACCGCTGCCTTGTTCTACGGGCTGAAAAGCGATTCCGGGCCGGAGTGGCTGGGAATCACAAACAGCTACGCCGGAAGCGAGCAGGACTTCCGACAGGCCCGGCCCGCCAGCGCCCCCGGAGCGTCCTTTCTCACCACGATGATCACCGCCGGTTCGCTGGCACAGGCAAAACACCTGGTGGATCAAGGCGTCAATAGCGACGGAACTTTCCCAACGCAAACCGTCGTCCTCGCGAAAAGCTCCGACCCGCTGCGTAACCTGCGCTACGCCGAATTCGACCACGCCATTTTCGACGCGCGCCTCTCACCGGCAAAGAATTATTCCCTCGCGCGCACCAACGCTGCTTTGCCCAACCAAGCCAATCTGCTCGGACTACAAACCGGGCTGGCCAACTTCAGCCTCGCTCCCGACGTGTTCGTCCCCGGCGCCATGGCGGACAGCATGACGTCGTTCGGGGGGGTGATTTTTGGCGCCAACGATCAGACCACGCTGTTGGCGTTCATCCACGCGGGGGCGGCCGGCAGTTACGGCACCGTGACTGAGCCGTCGGCCGTCACGGAAAAATTTCCCCGCCCACAGAATTACTACTATCAATCGCGCGGCTTCACCCTCGCGGAATGCTATTATCAGAGCCTCGACATTCCCTATCAGGGGCTGATCGTGGGCGAACCGCTTGCCTCTCCCTGGCGGCAGCTCGCTGCCGGAAGCTGGATTGGCATCGCCTCCAACGCTGTCCTCCGCGGCACGGCACCGCTTACCGTTAATTTTTCCGCCGCCAATGCCGGCCATTTACTCCAGCAAATTGACCTGTTCGTAGATGGAAAATATCTCCGCACGCTGACCCATCTGCCGCCCCAGCCCGGCAACCTGGTGAATCTTAACTTAAAGAATCAGGCACTCAGCTACGTCGTTCCCGCGAATGCCACCCTCGCTTCCGTGGCGAGCGGTCTCGCCGCGCTCCTCAACCTGCCCGCCAACACCAACGCGACCCAGACGGCGGCCACCGCTTTCGGTGACCGCATTGAACTCCGTTCGCTGGCCGCGAATCGTCCAGCCCCGCCCGGCGGTCTGCGCGTATTGACCACAGCCCCGCCGGGCACGCCCGCGATTTCTGCAAGCACCGTCAGCCCCGGTCTTGCGGGCAGCGCCATCGGCACGGCGGGTTCCCTGACGACTTTCCTGACGGCGAGCCGACCCGTGGCCTTGGATTCTACTGCGACGGGAATCAGAGGGTTCACCGTCAGCGGCTCGATCCAGGTTGGCGCCTGGCTCCGAATCATCGTCACTCGGACCAATGGCATTCCGGTGACGCTCGCGGTAACGAACCAGTTGGTTGCGGGTACGCCCGGGACGCTGGCCACCGACCTCGTGAACCTCATTAACGCCACGCCAGAATTGCAAGGTGACAATGGCCTGGCTGTCGAGGATTTGACTTCGGGTTTTTCGGGTAGCGTGAGGTTCAACCTGCTCCCCCGCAGTCCGGGTCGGAAAGCCGCCATGCTAAAGGTAGCCGTGACCAGCTCCGGCAGCTTGGTGATCAACCCAGCCGGCGAAGTCACCCTCACCGGCAATCTCTCCGATCTGCAACCACACAATCACCTCTACGTCACCGCCGGCGCGAGCGAATTGGGCGAAACCTTTCCTTTGGACACGACCGCGCTGCCGGACGGCTACCATGAGTTGACCGCCGTCGCCTACGAAGGCAGCCACGTGCGGACCCAAACCAAAACCACCGTAATGGTGCGCGTACAGAATTCCACGCTGGGCGCCGCGCTCACTTTGCTTGACCTCGCAGATTCCTCTCCCGTCGGCGGCACGTATCACCTGCAAGTCACCGCGAACACCAACAATGTCAGCGCCATCAAATTGTTCAGTACCGGCGGACTATTGAACACCATCAGCAATCAGGCCACGGCAACTTTTGCGGTGACCGGATCGATTCTGGGCGTGGGCTTGCATCCCTTCTACGCCCTCGTTGAAACGACCAGCGGAAATCAATACCGTACCGCGACGAGTTGGGTGCGCTTGGTGGCCGGACCATGACTTCCGGGTGTGGCTGGATGCGCCAGTCACCCTGCGGTTCTTCCCCTTCCTCTTAATCGTAATCATTATCTTCCCTTCCGGATCCCACCCTCGAGCTTTCCGAAAAGGATTGAGGGTAAGCCGATGGTTACGTGTCAAGACTGGATCGAATCTATGCGCCACTTTCAGTCCAGTCGCGCCCGTGCTTCCCGCGTTCGTTGACACTCGCGCACGGCGCGTCTAGCCTCCCGCGGATGTCGAAACTGCCGTTTGAACTGATGCTGGCGCTGCGTTACCTGCGGCCCAAGCGGACGTTCGTTTCGATTATCACGGTCATTTCCATTCTCGGCGTCATGCTCGGCGTGGCGGTACTAATCATCGTCATCAGCGTGATGAGCGGGTTCGATCGCGAGTTGCAGGCCAAGGTTTTCGGTTTCAACGCCCACCTCAAAGTCGTAGCCGCGCACAATCAGCCGATGGTAAACCATGCGTTGATTGCGGGCACTGTTGCCTCGAACAAAAACGTAACGGGCGTCGCACCGTTCGTCGTGGGTCAGGTCTTGTTGGAAACCCAGCCCGCCTCCGGCCAAGCCATGACCCGCGCGCCCGTGGTCCGCGGCATTGACCCGCAGGCCGAACTAACTGTCAGCACCATCGGCACGAATATTGTGGAAGGCACCTTCGACGTTGCCGGGCGCGGGTTGTTGGTCGGCGACTCGCTCGCGGAAAGCATGGAGTTGCGCGTGGGCGACCATGTGGCCGTGCTTTCCCACAAACAGATTCGCCAGATGCGCGAACAGGCGGGCAAGAAAAATGAGGTGGCCGTCCTGCCCGATGATTACGAGATCCGCGGGGTGTTCGATTCGGGCCACTACGA
>JANOHH010000364.1:0-3496 GCA_031406395.1 Verrucomicrobiota bacterium
CGCGCAATGGGGTCTGGGCATGGACGACAGCGGTCCGGTGGAAATCATCCCGCCAGAAGATCCGAACGCCACCACCGGGGTGCGTTATCTCTACGCCAATGGCGTGGAAATGATCCACGACAGCGGTCGGGGTGGCGCGACCTTTATTGGGTCGGAGGGCAAGATTTTCGTGGATCGCGGCAAGTTCCAAGCGGACCCGGAAGCCCTCGGCCAGGAGGCTCTGGGCGACAAGGCGATTCGCCTGTATGTGAGCAGCAATCACTTGCAGGATTGGCTGAATTGCATCCGGAGCCGCAAGCTGCCGATTTGTGATGTGGAGATCGGCTGTCGTTCGGTAACCGTGTGTCACCTGGGAAATCTGGCTTACTGGAACCACCGCCGGTTGAAATGGGATCCGAAACAGGAACAGTTCGTTGGCGACCCCGAGGCGAACACCTGGCTGGATCGCGCAAAACGCGCCCCGTGGAACGTTTAGCTAACTGTCATGCTTTTTTGGGAAACCACGCGCGAAGGAAATGCTCGCGGTTTTGCAATCCCAATGGGATGGCCTCTGTTAGCGCAAACTTGCGTGGAACGAACTGCCCTGCGTCCCAAGCAATATCGATTTCAATTGCGGCTCCAACTTCGCGTTTTCTTTTTGAAGCATTTTCTTCCTTTCCGCCGCCAGTTCCTCCAGCACGCCGGTTGTGCGCTTACCCAGCTGGCGAAGCTTGTCTTCGAGACTTCCCGGCCGACAACTCAAATCTTCGAGCGCGGCCATGATTTTCATTTGCAAAGTCTCATGGAGACGACGCAAGTGCGCGAGTCACGCTTCCTCGCTGAACCCGTGGGTCGCCCGATTTTGGCGCCGGATGGAGCCGTGCGGGCCTTTCGCGATCGCCCACAACGTCAGGATGCCTCCCGCGTCCTTCGCCCGGTGGACGGCCTTGGTCAGCCTGTGATACGTCGCCAGCTTGTCGGGCGGGTTGGCAAAGCAGTCGAGGTGAACCTGAAGGCAGCGGTTCTCAAGGAGGAACACGAGGCCTACGAAGACTTGGCGGTTTCTTGGCGACCATCGCCTCTGCGCGCGCTGCCGACTCGCCTTGCCCTGGCCGAAGGCAGACGGCTGGTCATGGAGCCGGGGGCGCACGGGCAACCAATGCCGGAGGGCAGCGACGATTACGGGATGGTATTCCACCAGGTGAAATCCTCCGGCGACGAGGTCAAATTAGCCTTTCGCTGAACCCTTTTTTACTGTGTGAGCGCATTCCGCAAAAACTGCTGCTTCCTCGCTGTTCTGCTATCGCTTGGAGCGCTTTTGTTCCTGTGGTTTATGAACCTGCCATTTCCTTGGGAGAACTCCCCCAACGCTCCGACCCGCGGCAGCGGCGACTCATCGGGACGAGGCGCATGGCTTGAAGCGCGGGAAAAAGCAGCGGACGAAAATGTTTGGAGCAAAGAGATACTGGCTCAAAGCTGTGGCGGCACGCTTGAATCGCTCTGGGACTCGGTCAACCGCGCGACCAATAAACTCAGCGTTATCGCCGGCTTTCCGCTGGGTGAAATCGTGTTGGGAAAATGGCAATCGCCGCAGGCCCTGCCGCACACCATTGAACTGCACGAGCCGCTACAGCCTGGCCCCACGCTCCCGGCCAGCCAATGGCGACCGTGGCTCGAAAACTTCGCGAGCGATGGCTGGCAACTTGAGAATATCGAGTTCCGCCACAATCGCTTCGACACCGATGGGCTGGGCCAGGCAGGGAAAAGCCGTTTCTATCTCGCTGCCCGTCTGAACCATTCCAAACGCTTGGAGCGCGCCGTGGTGGAAGGCAATGTCACGGTGGACTGGGGGGCAAAACGGCCAGGCTCGCCCCGTGAGATATTGCCGGAGGCGGCGTTGGGAAGAAAGAACGGAGGCGTTATCTCACGGGGCGAGGAGTTCCCGTCGGTGAAACGGATCGATGCCAGCCAACTGAGTGTCAAAACCCGGCTCGGTGAACCGCCCTTTCAACTAATCCTGCGCCAGGACATCACGCCATCTGAGAGGTCCGACTACATTGATCCGCTGATCGTCTATGACCTCGACGGGGATGGCCTGCCGGAGATCATTTTGGCTGGGAAAAATCTGGTCTATCGTCGGCGCAGCGAAAATCGGTACGAGCCGGAGCCTCTGTGTCGTTACCCAGCCGAATCGCTCACCAGCGCGGTCATCGCAGATTTCAACGGCGACGGATTCGCGGATTTCCTCTGCGCGAATTCACAGGGCTTGATTTGTTTTCAGGGGAGCCCACAAGGCACTTTTGAGGAGCCGGGGCGTGTGGCGTGGCTGGCCAGTCCACCCTTGAAAAACACCATGGTGCTGACCTGCGGCGACGTCGATCACGACGGCGATCTGGATGTTTTCCTCGGTCAGTACCGGGTGCCCACTCTCGGCCAAGTTCTAAAGCCCCATTACTATGACGCGAATGACGGTTTCCCCTCCTACCTGTTGCAGAATGATGGCCACGCAAACTTTGTTGACGTGACCGCCGCGGCTGGCCTGGGCCCTAAACGCTGGCGCCGGATTTACACCGCGTCGCTAGCGGACCTCGACGACGACGGCCACCTCGACCTGGCGGTCGTGAGTGATTTTGCCGGCGTTGACCTTTACCAGAATGACGGCAGCGGCCATTTCACCGATGTGAGTCGCCAATGGGTCGCCGAGCCGCATGGGTTCGGCATGGCCCACGCGCTGGCGGATTTCAACGCGGATGGCCGACTCGACCTGTTGATGATCGGAATGCCCTCGCCCACTGTCGAACGCTTGGAACATCTGGGCCTGCGGCGTCCTTACTCGGCGGAGGATACCCGGAAACGACCAGCGATGACCTTTGGAAACCGGCTTTTTCTCGGACGAACCAACGGCGGCTTTGAACAAACGACCTTGAATGATTCCATCGCCCGCTCTGGCTGGTCCTGGGGTTGCAGCGCGTTTGATTTCGACAATGACGGCTTTCCCGACGTCTATGTCGCCAATGGCCTTGAGAGCAAGCAGTCGGTCCGGGATTACGAATCGGAGTTCTGGCTCCACGACATGTTTGTGGGCGAAACGATCGACGACGTCACCGCAACCCGCTATTTCATGGGGAAATTTAATCGCACCCGAGGGCAGGGTTGGTCCTACGGCGGCTACGAGAAAAATCGGCTGTACCTGAACCAGCGCGGAGTATCGTTCGTTGAAATTGGCCATCTCGCCGGGGTGGCACTCGAACAGGATTCGCGCAACGTCATCGCTGAGGACCTCGATGGCGATGGCCGCGTGGACCTGCTGGTCACGACTTTCGAAGCTTGGCCGCAGGTCAAGCAGACCTTGCAGGTCTATAAGAACGAGCTAAATCATGCTGGCCACTGGATTGGCTTCCATTTCCGTGAAGAAGGTCGAGGCACATCACCCGCGGGCGACCGCAGCAGCACGCTCGACTGGAACGCGCTGCGCAGCCGCATCAGCGAGTTCGGCATGCGCAATTCCAACTGCGTG
>JANOHH010000314.1:0-6605 GCA_031406395.1 Verrucomicrobiota bacterium
ATTGTTGGTTGCAGTCGTAACCATGATCGGAATTTGGCGTCGGGCAACGCAGTGAGTCAGGATACCGCCGCGCAACCGCAGGATAAGGTTAGACAGGGTGCATTTTGGTAATCCGCCGCAGCCCTAACACCTGAAGGAATGTAGTTAACCCGGAGCGCAGCGGAGGGTTAATTGCATTCCCGGGTTGAACGAATCCGCGGCCAAACTTCAGCACGTCTCCGTACGCGGCTTCGCCTTTTTCGGAAGGACTCTCTTTGCGATTTGTTTTTCCAGCCGCACTCCAATCCGCTCTCCGTCCGGCGTTTTCCGGTCAGGAATCTTTTTCGGGATTTTTTTAGATATTTTTGGAAACGACCTGGCGCCTCCAGAAATTCCTTCCCTGGGATTTTTCCATATTTTGGGGAGGTGAAGTTACCTCCCTGACCATGGCAACTCGGCTTCGCTTTTCCCCCTCCCCGGTAGGGGGTGCGGAGGTGGGTCGGCCCAAAAGAGATTCCTTGCCCCCGCCACGGTCAATTCCGCTCCGCTCCGGCATTCTTCACCCCCAAACCACCACGTTCTGCCAGTGGCGAGAAACAAACTCTCGCTGGAACAAGTGGCTGGCAGGCATCCGGCGGGAGCCAAGCAACCCGCCAACCTGCACCAGCAGGGCCAGCCAAAGGATGGACAACGTATGAACGAATCGAATCAACCCGCCTTGCTGGAGCTGCCAGCCAAGGAGTGCCGGTCTAAACCGCTGTTTAACCCCAAGGAATTCAAGATTCAGGCACTACGGGAGTGCCCCACGCCAGCGGAAATGCAGTTGTGCGACACCCCGGACAAGGCTGCGGACTACTGGCGCAACCATGTGGTGACGCATCGCTACTTCAACCGGGATGTGGAATGCTTCGTGATCCTGCTGGTGAACACCCGGCGCAAGATTCAAGGGCACTGCCTCATCAGCACAGGGACCTTAGACACCATTTTAGTCCATCAGCGAGAGGTATTCCGCCCGACGGTCATCGGCGCAGCAGCGGCCATTGTGCTGATGCACAATCACCCCTCGGGCGACCCGACACCAAGCGAGGCCGACATCAAAGTGACTCGCGACCTGATACGCGGCGGGCAACTGCTTAAGATCGAAGTGCTCGACCACGTCGTGATGGGCCAAGCAGGCGAGAGACAAAAGGGCTGAACTAACTTGCGGGAATTGGACTACTTTTTCGCCTGAGTAATACGCACGCAATCTCAAAATGGGACAGTTCAATTCAGTTAGATTTCCAATGAGCAAAACCGCATTAACTTACTTATTTAATGGGGGGATTGAAGTGGTGGCTGGAGCCAGAATTGAACTGGCGACACAAGGATTTTCAGTCCTCTGCTCTACCAACTGAGCTATCCAGCCAACCAGTCGAGGACAGCTATTTAATCTTTTCGCAACGACTATGGCAAGATTGAATTGTTTCCAAGATTCTAGCCAACAGCGCGAGGCAACCAGTTCAATTTTTTTGGTCTTTGAATTTCAACCGCTTGGCATAGTCTGCCGACGTTCAAAATGAGCTTAAGCTTTTTCAATACACTGGCGCGCGAGGTCCAGGCGTTCACCCCACTGGATCCGGCCGGAAAAAAAGTCGGCATGTATTGTTGCGGACCCACGGTGTATGACTTCGCACACATTGGGAACTGGCGCACTTTTGTGTTCGGCGACCTCGTCCGGCGGCATCTCGAATTCAAGGGATTCGCTGTAACGCATGTGATGAACATCACGGACGTCGAGGACATGATCATCCGGCGGGTTCGCGAAACCCGGACCACGCTCCGCGAGTTCACGGGCCAATACGAAACCGCTTTTTTCGCCGACCTCATCGCGCTGAACTGCCTGCCGCCGCATCACTCTCCGCGTGCGACCGAATACATTCAGGAGATTATCGCGCTCATCGAACAGTTGATCATCCGCGGTATCGCCTACCAGGCCGCCGATGGTTCGGTCTATTTCAGCATTGAAAAATATCGCGGCTGCGGCTGTCTCTACGGCCAGCTTGTGAAGTTAAATTTCGAGGAGATGCGCGTCGGCGAGCGCGTCGCAACGGACGAGTATGAGAAGGAAGCGCTGGCGGACTTCGCGTTGTGGAAAAAGCGCTTGCCCGACGACGGCGATGTGTTCTGGCCGAGTCCATGGGGTGAAGGCCGGCCCGGCTGGCACATTGAGTGTTCCGCCATGAGCATGAAAGTGCTGGGCGCGAGCTTCGATCTGCACCTTGGAGGCGAGGATTTGAAGTTCCCACATCACGAAGACGAAATCGCCCAGAGCGAAGGTGCCACGGGCAAACCGTTCGTGAAGTACTGGCTGCACGGCGCCCACCTGCTTGTCGAGGGCAAAAAGATGAGCAAATCGCTCGGAAACTTTTTTACGCTGCGCGACTTGCTGGCTAAGGGTTTTACGGGGCGGGAGATTCGCTATCTGCTGCTCACGGCGCATTATCGCGAGACATTCAACTTTACGCTGGATGGATTGACCGGAGCGAGGAGCGCACTCGGCCGTATCGACGAATGCGTCGGCAAGCTGCGAGAAATCGCTGCTGGAACACCGCCTTTAAGCGGCGACAGCCAGCTTGTTATCAACTTCACGGCGGCACTTGATAACGATCTTAACATCTCAGCTGGTTGGGCCGCCGTCTTTGACTGGGTTCGCCGCATGAATACCTGGTATAATCTGGAAGAGGATGCACGAGGCAAGGAAGCCAAACGGGGCAACCTTTCTCTCGACGACGCTAGTCGCCTTACGGTTTACAATACCAGCCGTAAATCGGAAGCCGCAACGGAACTCGCCGCTTGGGAACAAGTGAATTCGGTTCTTGGTATCGGCGCAGCCGCGGAAGCAGAAGCCCCGCCGGAAATCTTGGCTTTGCTTGAAGCCCGCCAAGCTGCGCGCAAGGCCAGGGATTTCAAACGCAGCGATGAGATTCGCGACGAGTTGAAAGCCAAGGGCTGGGTGGTGGAAGATTCACCGAAGGGCCCGAAACTAAAGAAACTGTGAAGGGACTCTTCATCACCTTTGAGGGGACGGAAGGCAGCGGCAAAAGCACCCAGGTTCCGCTGTTGGTCGAACGATTGCGCGAATGGGGCCATGTTGTGCGTATTTTTCGTGAACCCGGCGGCACGCCCATCGGCGAGGAAATCCGCCACACCCTAAAACACAGTCACGCCAACGCTGCGATGACGGCGGAAGCCGAGTTGCTCCTGATGAATGCCAGCCGGGCCCAACTGGTGCGCGAAGTCATCCGTCCCGCCCTTTCCCGGGGCGAGATCATCATTTGCGACCGTTTCTACGACTCGACCACGGCGTATCAAGGCTATGGTCGGCAATTGGACCTGGCGACCGTTCGCAATGTCATCGACCTCGCCGTGGGGCACACCCATCCCGATCTCACCCTGCTTCTCCGACTTCCGCTGGCCGTCAGCGAGGAGCGGATGCGCTCGCGCCAGGCCACGATGCCATTCATTCGCGACCGCATCGAGGAGGCGGACCGCGCGTTTTTTGAACGCGTCGCCAAAGGATACGACGAAACCGCCGCCGCCGAACCGAAGCGCTTCCAGGTGGTCAATGCCGCGGGCACAATCGAAGAAATCCAAGCGGCCATCTGGCGCATTGTTGCCCCGCTGGTCGCCACACGCCCGGGTTGAACATGGTAATTGCCGAACGGTTCATTCCGCGTACATTCCTGCCGGAAGCTGAAGTGCGAATATGATCGAAGAAACCATCAAACGAATTGAAGCGCGGATTCAGGCCACGGACTCGCTCACGCCGGAACGCCGGCATGAATTGATCGACCTTCTCGCCACGCTAAAAGCCGAAGCGGCGAACCTCGCCCGGACGCACGGCGAGCAAGCGCAGAGCATCGTTGGCTTCACGCAGGTCACGACTCATGAAGCCATGCGAACCGATCAGGACCCGCGCCTGTTAAATCTATCTGTGCAAGCCCTGAGGCAATCAGTCGAGGATTTTGAGAAATCACATCCGCGCCTGGCGCAGATCGTCAACAGCATCAGCACATCTTTGTCGAACAGCGGGATTTGAGCAGCCGCAGCATGGGTCTCCGATGGCGCTGGCCCTAAATCTATCCAATAATTCTGTCCGGAACCTGCAGTCCACTTACGGAAAACTTTCCCTGTCCTCGCACGGCTCCAATTTTGCAACCTGCGCCATTATTTCGTCCGCAACTTCCTGATAAATTTTCTTCAGCCGCGCCTTGGAACAAGTTTTTGCCTCTGCCCGCTGCGCAGCGAAATCCATTGGTAAACCATATTTCACCATGATCCTGTGGGGGCGCGGGATCGGAATTTCCTTTCCAAAAGCTTCAAACGTCCCAAACACCCGCACCGGCACCACTGGCGCGCTGGATTTGATTACTGTGAGTCCGATTCCCGACCGGGCCGGTAGTAGTTTCCCGTCCAGCGATCGGGTTCCTTCTGGAAACAGAACGATCCCGCCCCCCGCCAGCAGGCGATCCATGATGGCTTTCAGACCTCTTGCCCCGCCACCGTCACGATCCACTGGCACCGCGTCCCAATTCCGCAAAATCCAACCCACCACGGGAAAGCGAAAAATCGACTCGCGCGCGAGATAGCTGATGCCGCGATCCAAACCCGTTCCGACCAGCGGCGGATCCAGAATGCTCGCATGGTTTGAAGCGAGGATAACCGATCCGATTGCCGGGACGCGCTCGGCGTTGAACCATTCCGCGCGGAAATAAACCTTGTAGAGCGTGCGGAAAAATCGCCACCCACAATAATAGACGAAGTTCATGTTGCTGAGTGCGCCGAAACCCAATTCAACACTCCTCGGGTTGGTTCTTGGCCAGATCAGGCTTCATGATCTTCTTACCACACAACGCCTGCCCTGCCGGCGCCAGTGGATGCCTCCCGTCGTCGTCGCACTTCCGCCAAAATCAGCCCGCTCGTCTCTGCCGAGGTCATCGTCGAGTTGTTGATCACCTTCGCACCCAACGCAATCATCAGCGGCGCGGCGGCGCGTTGGCTGTCGCGTTGATCACGGGCGGCGAGGTTTTCGTTGACCCCCTCCGCCGCACGACGTTTCGTCCGCTCTTCAATATGCGCGTCGAGGTAAAACTTGTAATCCGTTTCGGGGAAGACATTCGTACCGATGTCGCGACCTTCCATGACCAGAGCGCCAAACTGAATGCACTCCCGTTGCTTCCGTTTCATCCAATCGCGCACCTTCGGCACGACGGCAATGTGCGAGGTCGCTGCGCTGACTTCCGAAGTGCGGAGTTCCAGGCCAGGATCCTTGCCATCCACGAGCAGATGCACATGGCCATCCAAGTTCGCAAGCGAAGTTTTCCAGCGGCGACACACCGCCGTCACGGCCTTGGGGTCTTCCGTGTTGACGCGCTGCTGGAGACAGTACCAGGCCAGCGTGCGATACATGGCCCCGGTATCCACATGGACAAAACCCAGCGCCTTGGCGACAAGCTTGGCATTAGTGCTCTTGCCGCTCGCGCTCGTACCATCAATGGCGATGACGATGGGATGTTTCATTCGCTCTTACTCTCAATCTTAATCTGCAAACAACTCCGCCAGCTCCAGTTTCCTTCCGGTGTGTCCATCGCGAATCTCCGCGCCCAGACCGTTGGGCGGCGGCGTGGCGAGTTTCTGGAAGAAATTGGGGAACGTTTTCTTCACGCAAGCAGGATTCTTGAGTTTTATTCCTGGCACTTTCAATCCCAGAATTGCAAAACACATTGCCATGCGATGGTCGTTGTAGGTCTCAATCTCCGCGCCGTGCAACTGCGATGGATAAACCGTGAGCGTATCGCCTTCCTCAATAACTTTTGCACCACATCTGGTCAATTCGGTCCGCAGGGCAATAACGCGTTCACATTCTTGGACTCGGAGACGTCCCAAATCGGTGAATTTCCAAGAACAATTTGCAAAAGCTGCCACCACAATTGCCGTCATGATGCTGTCACCGAGGTGGCGATGCCGAGAAATCTCCCGTGTACTTGGCGCTAGGATTTTGGCCATGCTAAATGACGAACCTAGCGGCAGACTGGTTGTAGCCAGCGTCAAAAGGAATCCCGGGAATCGGGTATCGACTTGCCATCCGAGCTTTGGCCATGCAATCACTTCAATTGAAAAAATTCCCTCAAATGGTTTTCGCTTGCTGACCGTTGATTGGCCTTCCAATCTCAGTTGGCTAGCTGCCCAAAAATAACTCCCGCTCGACGCATCCGGCTCGATCTGAAACCGCCCACCGCTCCCACCGCTCTGCGGAAACACCTCGACCAATCGTTGGGTCATCGAGACATACGGCGCTTCCTCGGCGTCGTCGCCCTCAGTCACGACCAGCCAGCCACCCTGTTTGGCCGAGAGCAACAGCGCCGAAGCAAACTGCGAACTCTCCTCGAGGCTGACCGTGCAGGAACGCGTGGTAGGGACGCGTTCCACCGCGTCCCCATCTTTCAATTTCGTAGAATCAGGGACGCTGTGGAAAGCGTCCCTACCGAAAATCGTGGCCGGCAACTTGTCATTGGTCGAGTCCACTTGATAGCCCAACTCACGCAAGGCCTTGAACAATTCCGCCTGCGGACGTTCGTGCATTCTCG
>JANOHH010000417.1:0-5736 GCA_031406395.1 Verrucomicrobiota bacterium
AATGATGACCGATGAACCCGGAAGCCCCGGTGAGTAGAATTTTCTTCATTCAGTTGACAAAAACGAGTTCATTCCCGGTAGTCGGGCCACTTCTGATCGGGCTCCGAAATCACCGAGACGGGCAATGGCCATTGAACGCCGAACGCCGGGTCGTTGTAGCGAACGCCCTTGGCCGCACCCGAGGCATAAACGGCGGTGGTCATGTAATACATCTCCGCGCCGTCGGTCAATGTCTGATAGCCATGCGCGAGGCCTTCCGGCGCGTAGAGCATGGTCCCATTGTCTGCCGTGAGTTCCGCGCCGAACCATTTTCTGTGCGTCGGCGAATCCGGACGCAAGTCAATAATCACATCATAAATGGCGCCGCGCGTGCAGCGGACAAATTTGGCCTCCGCGTGCGGCGCATCCTGGTAATGCATCCCGCGAAGCGTTCCCTGCTTATGGGTGAACCCGGTGTTCAACTGAAGCATATTCGGATTCAGCCCATGTTTGGCGAATTCCTCCCGGCACCAGCCGCGGGCAAAATAGCCGCGATGATCTTCAATCTTCTTCAAACGCACCACGAATGCGCCCTTGATCTCGGTCTCGGTGAATTCCATATGCGGTTACAAACCAATTCCTTTGTAGTGGGCCACGCTTTGCTTGTCGAACGCGCGGCGCCCGTCCACGAACACCACCTGGCGGCCCTTCAGCAGGGTCGGCAAGTTATGGAATTCCTTCCACGGTGTCACGACGATTATCGCATCAATGTCCGTCACCGCCGCATCCAGCGAATCGCAATAATTCACCTTCGGCTCCGGAAAGGCCTTCTGCGCTTCATGTCTGGCAACCGGATCGAATGCTTTGACCACCGCGCCCGCGTCCAGCAATTCACGCATGATGGGAAACGCCGGGCTCTCGCGCACATCGCTCGTCTCCGGCTTGAATGCCAGTCCCAGCACGGCCACGCGCACGCCGCTGAGATTCGGCCAGTGTTTCTTTAACAAGTCCACGGTCCGCTTCGGTTGCTCTTCGTTCGTGCGAATGACCGACTTGAGCAGGCGCATCGAGCTGCCGGCCTTCTGCCCGTGGACAATAAGCGCGCTGACATCCTTGGGCAGGCAACTCCCGCCAAAACCGCAGCCGGCCTTGAGAAACGACGTGATGGGAGGAAGCCCTTCATGGTTGCGCCCGCGAAAATACATGCTGAGATGAACGCCGCGCATCACCTCAGTGGTATCAATGTCGCCCAGTGCTGAGCCGAGATTCGCCAATTCGTTGGAAAACGAAACCAAGGTCGCCAGTAGGGAGTTGGAGGCATACTTAATCATCTCCGCCGTGCGTGTATTGGTTCGCAGTCGTGGCACGTCGGCCGGGAACGGTTGGTAAAGCTGTTCCAGGACATCCGTTGATTTCTGGTCAATGCCGCCCAGAACGATTCGGTCGGGAAACAGGAAATCGTTTACGGCTTCGCCCTCGGACAAAAACTCCGGGTTCATGCCCACGCCAAAGTCGGCACCCGCCTTTTTGCCGGAACTCGCTTCGAGCGCCGGCAACACCTGTAGGTCCGTCGTGCCTGGTACCACCGTGCTTTTAACTACAACGAGGTGATAGCTCGACTTTTGCCTGAGCGCCGCACCTATCTGCCGGGTCGCGCCAAGCACCGCCGTCAGGTCAATTTCCTGCCCATTGAATGGCGTGCCGACGGCGATAAGGGTCAACTCTGTATTCAAGACAGCTGACACCAGATCAGTTGTCGCACTCAGGCCTTTGCCGACGTTTTTGTGAAGCAGGTCTGCCAAGCCCGCCTCATAGATGGGGGCCTCAGCGCGATTGAGCGCAGCGGTGCGCTCGGGATTAATGTCCACGCAGGTCACCTGATGGCCCTTCTCCGCCAGACAGGCACCTGTGACGAGGCCGACGTAACCCGTTCCAATAATCGAGATGTTCATCAAGCCTCGGATGCCTCACGGTTACCGGAATACCAAACAAGCGAGCGGCGCAAACCTTCCTCAATGGTCACCTGCGGGGCATAACCCAGTTCCGTACGAGCCTTGCTGATGATCGGGCAACGCCGGTTTGGATTATCGACGAGATAGGCTCTATCTGCGCTTTCCTGGCGAACAATCTTGCCTTGATAACCGAACAACTCCTTGGCGAGCGCAATGGCGCGATTGGCTAGGTCCAGCATGGAAATCTCCGGCACCTCGACTCCGACGTTATACGCCTCGCCAGGACGACCTTTCACCAGCACCTTATAATAACCGATTACCGCATCGGCCACGTAGCAAAAGGTTCGCATGGCCGAACCGTCCGAGAGCATGACGATGTCTTTTCCATCCAGAATATTCCGGGCGAAATCGGGAATGACGCGACCGTCTGTGATCTTCAGCCCGGGGCCGTAGTTGTTAAACGGCCGCGCCACCTTGATGGGCAGTCCATGCTGCTGGGTGAAGTTCACGCAGAGCGTTTCGCCGAAGCGCTTCGACTCATCGTAACAGGCGCGCGGACCAGTGCAGGAGACATTGCCACGATAGGTTTCCGGCGTCGGAATGTGTCCCGGTGTCGGATCGCCGTAAATTTCGCTGCTCGAATAAAACAGCACGCCCTCCACCGGCTTGGCCTTTTCCATTTGCGTGAGGCAGTAGTCCAGCAGGAAACGCAAGCCGTTGATATTCGCATCCATCGTTTCGATGGGAAACTTGCGGTAATAAATCGGCGAGGCGATAGAGGCGGCATGGATGATGTATTCAACGTCCCCGAGCGCAGCTGGCAGCGGATGGGTGATATCGTGCTTAATCAACCGGAGATTCTGATTTTTCTCCAATGCATTCAACCAAGCGGGGACACCACGAATGAAATTATCGAGAACGGTGACCTTTATCGGAGCAGCGGGGGAGTTCCTGGCGTTCCAATGCAGTGCCGCTTGGACGAGGTAGTACCCCAGAAACCCTGCGCCACCGGCGATCATCACCCGCCGCCCGGACAATTTGGAGAACTCCTCCGCCCCTTGTTTAATGATAAACTCCAGGTCAACCTCCACCACTTCTTCGGCAGTCTTCATGTTGTATATGTTCTGTCCATCCAATTTTGCAATTCCCGCGCCAGCGATTCTTCACGACACGGTAGAAACGATGTTGAAATTCCACGGCCCCCGCAACCATGAACTCACATTTTCCGCTAGTGTCGTAGACGCTTTCGACAGGAGTCCAGAAGGCCAAATGCTCGGAAAATTCAATCGTGCATTCCCGGTCGGGCGGTGCTTCGAGTTGCAACACGACACGACCATCAGCGGCTCCGCTGACTATGGCTGGCGTTTCCTAGCTTACAATCTCGACTAAGTCAAAATTGCTCCAGTTCGCGTCCAAGGACGAATTAATACTCATGTCGGTGAAAACTCACGGGCACAAAAGGTGTGCTGTAAATCTGATGCCAACAGGTGAGTCAGTGCGAGCCGATATAAGCCGCCACTTGCACAGTTTGATCGCGAAGGGGACTTGCAGGAAAAGTCTCAATCCACGCCTGCGCCGCGAGCAGGTCATACTGCGACCAACGCTGAATAACGCCGATGATCGCACGCTCAAAGTCCGGTCCCGCCGAAGGGTGTTCGATTGCGAACCGCGCCCCGGCATCACCATCTTGATCCGCGAGCACCGCCGCAAAGTCGGCCAGCGCACGTTGCCGTAGTTCGCTCTCTGGCCATTGCAGCAGCCAGGCGCGGGCAGCTTTGGCGTCCGCCGCCGCCCATTGGCGAAACCCATGCAGAATCAACGCATCTCTCTCCGCGGTGGGCAAAAGTTCTACCGCGAGTTGCAAGGCCTCGACTGGGTTTTCGCGCGCCGCTTCGTAACCAAGTTGTGTCAGGACATGCTCGCTGACGTCGCCGTCGGGCAAAGTTCGCCCCCAAGCCAGTGCCCCGGATAAGTCGGTTTCCGTCCAAACCTGGGTAACCGCAGTCTGCAAAACACCCCGGGACTCCTTTTCGGTCAGTTGTTTTGTCCATTCCGCCGCCGCGAGCGGGTCCAATTCCGTCCAGCGTCGGACTAACAACTGCCCGACAAGGCCGGCACGATCAGCATCGGAGAAACGTTCCAGGGCGAATTGAAATTGAGCCGGGGGCACTTCTCCCACCCAAGCTTCCACAGCTGCAAGGTGATCTTCTGCATCTCCAAAAGAATTAATATCCGCCAAACGGGCCAATGATGAATCCAGTTCCAACTGAGTCTCAGCCATCACACTGCGCGCAGGACAGGGCCGTTTGGCTGGGATTAAAGTCTGCGTCGGCCCGGCCATGGTGGTGGCGGACGTAATCCCCTCAAGCGCTGGCGACCGATGTTCCACCGCCCGGCCGGCGCGCCAGGATAATCCAACTGCGATCAGGAGTGCCGTGCCGGCAAGGCTAAAAATGAGAAGCCGTGGCTTCATGGCACGACCGTCACGCTGTCGAACACGTCGGTGTCGAGAACACTGTTGCTGCCCGAGGTGACAAGAATGCCAATGGTTATCTCGCTGGCCATCGTGATCGTGCTGGTGTTAATCGTCGTCCAGCTCGTGCCGTTGGTGGATCGTTGCATGGTAAAGCTGTTGCCCGTACGCGTGATTCGTGCCCAGCAGTTTGGCGGCGTCTGCGAGGTGGAGGACGTACTGGTCGTCGAACCGCCCGTGGCCGTGCGGCGGATGGCCCGCATATTGGTGCTGCCGGAGCCGCGGCGGATCACCGTCGCGAATCGCGAACCGGTGGCCGTCGATTCACGAATCATGACCCCAGCATAGGATGCCGTGGTAGTGCCGCTCTGGCTGGTGAGGCGCGCGGTGATCGAACCGTCGCCGCTCAAGGTCTGATACGCATAGCGGAACTGATCGGACGTGCCGGTCAGACCCAGGCCAGATCCCTTGACCGCGTAAGTCCCCGTGTTTTCGCTCGCAGAGCCGGCCAGCCCAACGGCGCCGATGTCCGCGGTCAGCCACGGTGCGGGCAGTACGCCAGCGGGATTGACCGTCAGCACAAACGTGTCGCTAGCACTCAACGCCCCGTCACTCACCGTCACCGTGATCGTCGCACTTCCGGTCTGACCTGCTGCCGGTGTCACCGTCACCGTCCGGTTCGCTCCGCTGCCCCCAAACACAATGTTCGCGTCAGGCACCAGCGTTGGGTTGCTTGAACTCCCGCTCACGGTCAGGCTCCCCGCCGCCGTCTCAATGTCCCCCACCGTGAACGCGATCGCTGCCGTCGCCGTGTTCACCACCGTGTTTTGATCGGTGATATTCGAAATCGTGGGCGCATCATTCACCGCATTGACCGTCAGCACAAAGGTGTCATTAGCCGTCAACAATCCGTCGCTCACCGTCACCGTGATTGTCGCCGTCCCAATCTGGTTGGCTGCCGGGGTCACCGTCACGGTGCGATTGGCTCCGCTGCCCCCAAACACGATGTTCCCATTGGGCACCAGCGTCGGATTACTCGAACTCCCACCCAGGGTCAAACTCCCCGCCGCCGTCTCGCCGTCACCAATGGTGAAACCAATCGTTCCAGTGTTGGCGTCTTCGTTGATGGCCCGGTCGGCGATGTCCGAAACTGTCGGAGCCATGTTCGGCGCTGGCGTCCCCTCGCGCTTGAACGCGATCACATTGCCAATCCACGTCGAGCTGTTGCCGGTGGCCGTCGCCGCTCCCGTAATCGGACTGCTGAAGCTCTTGCTCCACATGGAAGCATAACTTGCTCGCAGAACCTGATCTGCCACCACGCCATTGACACGC
>JANOHH010000324.1:0-2148 GCA_031406395.1 Verrucomicrobiota bacterium
CTATTTCGGGCGCGCGAATTCACTCCAAGTAAGCGTGCGCCAGCAGGTCGTGACAGTTCAACACCTTTTCCATGAGATCAACCGGCACATAATAATACTGGTTCGAGGCTTCGAAGCCGATCCGCGAATCGCGCGATTGAATCGCATATAACCGCCGGGCCAGTGTGATTTCGTCCCGCAACACCTTTTCCATCGCGGCGCGGTATCGTGCGGCATCGTCCGCGGTCTTGGCCGAGGCTGCGGCCTGCCGGGCCATGACAAAGCGTGCCTGATTGGCGGAACTGCGGAAATGAATGGCCGCCGCTTCCGCCACGCCACATTCCTCTGCCAAGGCCTGGCGCTGGGCCGACGTTGCCCCCTGCCCTTGCGCCGTGACGGTCTTGAGTTCCGCAAGGGCGTGATCAAAACCATCGGCGACCCGCTCGAACTGCTGCACAAAAATCTCCGGCGGATAGATCGCGCGCCAGCCATCCAGGTCATCGTAGGGAAACCCCACCATGGTAGCAGCGTAGCCCGTGGGTTTGGCCCACAGCAAATTCGCCGGACCGAGTTGTTGCGGACCGTTATAGACGAGCCCCCCGTGATAAGGAAACTCGCGAAAGGCTGCGCTGTAGCCACGCCAGGACTTCACTACCGCAGGCCCGAGCGATTTGCCGAAGCGCCGTTCCGCCACGTGCTGCATAGCTTCTTCCGCGGAAGCACCCGCGAGCGTCTCCGACACGACCTCAAGATTCGGTGACGGATAACCACCCAAAGTCCAGCCCAGCATCAGGCCGTTGACGTTCGCGCCGCGCAGATTCTCCGCATGGCGGGCCACATTCTCGACCGCGGGAATGTAGGGCACCGCGGAAAGTTCCCAGGTGCACCCGGCCTGAATTTTCGCGATCGTTTTCAGCCCGCGTTCGCGCGCCAGCTTCCAGTGGCGCAAGGCGCGTGGACCGGGGCCGATCGAGGAGATCGAATACTCGCCCACCTCGCTCTTCACGCCACCGCGTTCGATGGGGAGACTCCATTCGCTCACGCTCTGCAAGACCGCTTCCGCCGGCAACTGACGAATCACGTCGCCCGCCCAGGCATCGTTCCAGCCCCAGTCCCAAGCGATCAATTGCGCGCCGGTCCCGGCCTGGCGAATGCCGTCGCAGAACAGCCGGTTGGTTTCCGCGATCACTTCGGCGGGCGGGCGCTTTCCACAACGTGGGCAACTTGCCCCGCCACCATGGGACCAACAATTCGTGAAATTTTCCGAGGCGGTAATGCTGAAAAAACCACCCAACTCCGGCACCGCGCGGCAGATCGTGGCGATGGACTCGACGATGAATGCCTGGACTTCCGGCGCGCTGGTGCAAAGTGCGGCATGGTCGCCCTCGACGGCCCCCTTGAGTTGCGGGCGAGTCGCGAAAAATGGCAGCGGCAGGGCGCGCGGCTCGTTGAGGTAAAGAAAGATGCGAATGCCGTGCTTGCCGGCACGAGCGACCAACGTGCGCAGGTATTTCAATCGCTCGGTGTAGCGCACGCTGCGCTCCGGCGCCCACGGACACGGAGCGAGCTTGTGCAGCACCGCCTGCAGCCAGACGCCGTTGACGCCCGCTTGCGCCAGCCGCGCCAGGAGACCGTCCGGATACGGGTCGGCATGCTTCTCCAGCAACGGATCCCCGTAGAGCGCGAAGTAGGAGTAACAGAAGCGCAGGTTGGCGGAGTCTTGGGGGCTGAGAGTGGAGAGTTGAGCCGGTTTGCGCGAAAGCTGGGAGACAAAACCAAAGAGCGGCTCGGCAGTTTCCGCTGCGCCAGCCGGGAATTCTTCGCCCACAATGCGTGCGATCTCGCGCTCGCGCTGCAACGCTTTGTCGTCTGGCGGTTGATACCGCAATGGCTCGCACTGCGGCTTGAGGCTGCCTAGCTTGATGAATAGGAAGTCGTCTTCCCGCAACGTGAAGGCGAGTTGTTCCGGCGTCCAATCAAGCAATTCGAGCAATTGTTCGTACGGGAGCAGATGCCAGTTGCGCTTGATAACCGTCAGGTAGGAACGTGCCTGCTGATCGCGGGTGACGCGGGGCGGATTGCCCAAACCCATCGCGCGGCCCATGCGCTTGATGTCCGCTGGTTTGGCGTTGGCCACTTGCGCCATGCGCTCGGGCGTCACCAACGGCC
>JANOHH010000479.1:0-2539 GCA_031406395.1 Verrucomicrobiota bacterium
CGGCCATCACCACTTTGGCGAATGGTAATGTCGTCATCATCTGGGCGAGTGGAGATCAGGTAGCCGCGGGGAGCCTGCAGGATGTGTACTCGCAGATTCTCACGCCCGCGGGGGTCAAAGTTGGCGGCGAGACCCTGGTGAATCAGGCAACCGCCTTCAACCAGCGTTCCGCAGCGGTGGCCTCGTTGAGCGACGGACGTTATGTGATCGTGTGGATCTCCGAGCAGCAGCGTTTCGAGAACAGCGTGGATGTTTATGGCCGGGTTTACAGCGCCGCGGGGGTTGCTAGTGGAAATGAGTTTCTCATCAACTCCGGCACCAATGTTTGCGCCAATCCCAGTGTGGCGGCGGCGTCTGACGGCGGCTTCGCCGTGGCCTGGATGCAAAAGGATCTGATGACCGTGGGCAACAGTTGGGACGTGTTCGTGCGGCCATTTTCTGGCAATGCGCTGGGCGGCGTCACGCGCCGGGTGAACACGCAGTTGTTGGGGGATCAATTGGCCCCGAAGCTCAGCGCGATGGGAACGGACTATTTGATGGTTTGGACCAGCATGGGCCAGGACGGATCGAGCGAGGGCGTTTACGGCCAATATCTGCGCGGGGACGGCTCGCTGTTCGGTGCTGAGTTCCGGGTCAACACCACCACGCTGAGCCAGCAAATCCATCCGGCCGTGGCCTCGGATGGGGTCGCGACTTTCCTGACGGTGTGGACGAGTTTTGTGGGCGGCCCGAACAGTTTCGATCTTTACGCCCAGCGTTACGCCAACACCAGTCAGCCGATCAACCCGCCGGGCGCGCCGATCGTAACGGTGCTGAGTTCCAATTCCCTGAGCGTGAGCTGGCCACCCGTGCAGGGTTTCAGCATTGCCAATTATGAAGTTTATGCCAACGGCAGCGTAACGGCGTCGGCCGTGGTGCCGGACACGTACTGGAAGGCGACCGGTCTCGCGCCGGGCAGCCCCCACAGTTATCGGCTGGCGTATGTGCTGGCGGATGGCCGGCGTTCGCCGTTATCCGGGGCCACGACCAACACGACGTACAGTGGCGGGGCAACGTGGGGCGGCATCCCGCAGGAATGGATGGTGGCTTTTTTTGGCAGCGACATTTTCTTGTGGCCTTCGCCGTACGGCGATGCGGACGGCGATGGCGCTCTGCTCAAGGACGAATTCCTGGCGGGTACGGATCCGACCAACGGGAACAGCGTTTTACGCATCCGTTTGCAGCCGACGGTCCAGGGACTTTACCTCAACTGGAACACGCAACCGGGTCTGATGTATCAGGTGCAAACGGCGGCGACGGCGGGTGGCGACTGGTCCAGCCTGGGCGGGCCGCGGTTCGCCGTCGGCACCACGGACTCGATTTATGTCGGCGGAAGCAGCGCGGGCTTCTACCGGATTGTGCGACTGCGCTAACGGATGATTTCTATGTGGCAATTATTGAAGCGAACCTGGTGGGCCTGGCTGCTGGTCGGTGGGGTCCAATCGGCGGCGGCCTTTTCGATCAAGGGGCCTTTCGAGACCTACCAGGTCGAGGCCCTTTTCTACGCGTCGGGCGATTTGGGCGGGCCGCATAATCTGGGAGAGGAGTATCGCCGGAATACGCCGGTGATGTTTTACACGGTTGATCAAAATTTCTTGGATTATTTCGGGTCGAATGGCGTGGCGGCCGTGGAGGCCGCTTTTGCGATTCTAAACTCGGTGACGAATGTGGACTCCTACAGCAGCAATCTTTCTGAATGGCCGCTGGAGGCGCAAAGGTTCAATTATCAAGCCCAGGCGCTCCAGCTTACCGACCTGAAGTCGGTCCTCCTCTCCGGCATGATCGAAGAGATGGGGTTGGCCGAGGCGGAGCGCTTCGTATGGACGCTCCGCGATCGCGACGTCGGAGCAGGCGGTTGTCCGGCGGACGTCTCTTACTTTGTTATCAAACGGAATTTCAACCCGGTCTTCACTCCGCTGGATGAGTTGCAACCGTCGAGCTATGTCAATGGCGCGCTCTATAGCTATAATATTCTCGAGTTTTGCCAGCCGGGACCGTTTCTGGCCGACGCCGTCGAGTTTTCCGTGGACCCGATCGCGAATCCCTTCTCCGCCGTATCCGGTTTCAATTTCCCGGTCGGCTCCTATTACACCGGGCTGACGCGGGACGACGTGGGCGGGTTGCGCTATTTGCTCCGGACCAACAATGTGAATGTGGAAGATCCCGGCGCTGGAACTTTGACGGCGTTCACCAATACCAGTGTCAGTCAGTTGCTGTTCACGTCCAACCTGACGCTGCTCGTGAACCTGGCGTTGACCAATAACCCCGTAACCCTCGCCGGACTGATTCCGGGTCTGGTGATTTCGGGTTCGACCCCCATTTTTACCAACGTCGTCAGCACCAACGTCCAGTTTTACTTCACGAATTTCCCGTGGGCGCCGTTCGGCAGTCCGGCGACGCTCGTGTCCGTCACCAACTTTTCGACCAATGTCGCCACTTGGTTCAACACCACGTTTGCGAATGTCGTTACGAACACCTATTACACCAACGGCTTTCTCTC
>JANOHH010000481.1:0-3780 GCA_031406395.1 Verrucomicrobiota bacterium
GAGTGTTTGCGCCGCAAGTCGTGGCAACCCAGAGCGATTGCATAGAAGCCCACGAGGACGTAAATGAGATTCGACCACGAGTTGGCTCGCGTGCGAAGCAGATCGTCGGGGTAAATCCGCTCCGCATAGGCAGGACGTCGCAGTTCTTTCGCTTCCGTCCAGTCGCGCCATACATTCCGTCCGTCGTAGGCGTGGGACGCGCCGAGCAACAGCAATACCACCGCGAGCATTCCACCCCAAGCCCAAGCATGAACCCAGAGCGGCCAACCGATCAACCCGCGCGCGGAGGAATTAGAACCGGTCTTTGGTGGCTTCGGCGCATTCATATGCTTGGTTCGTGGGGGGTGTTGAAGCGCCATCGGTTAATGATTTTTTGAGAGCCGCTTGCTCCCGTTCTATTTCCAAAAATCACGCACCACTCGCTCCCATTCGTCGGCCATGAGCTGGTGGCCGCTATAGGTCGGATGCACCTGATCCCAGATCCAGTAATCAGCCGGCGCGCGTTTCGCCGCGGCATCGAAGATCGGTTGGAAACGAACCAGCGCGGCGCCGTGCTTCTGCGCGAGCCGAGCGACGATTGCCTGCCGTTTTTGGATGCTCTCGTTGACTTTCCCGGTGGGCTTTACGAAGGGCTCGCACAAGACCAGTTTCAGCTTTGAGTTCGCCGCGCGCGCCTGCCGGATGAGCGTGTCATAAACTTCCTCGTACTCGTCAAACGGCAGATTCTGACTGTCGTCATTGACGCCAATAAGGATGCTCAGCAGGTCGGGCTTCAAATCGAGAACGTCCGGCTGCCAGCGGTGTTCCAGATCGCGCACGGTGTTGCCGCTGACGCCGCGATTCATGAAGTCGAGCTTCGCTTCCGGGAAGGCTGCGCCATATTTGGCCGCGATGATAAAGACAAAACCGTGACCGAGGATGTGATTTGGGTCGGCGGTGCGCCCACGATTGCCATCCGTGATCGAGTCGCCTTGAAACAAGATGCGCGTGCCGGACACGAACGCTGGCAGGGGTTCGAGGGCGCGCAGCGACAACCGCGGCGTCAGCAGCAGCAGAACGGTGAGGGTGAGGTAGGGTGTTTTCATTGGGTGGCAGTCAATTTGGCAGCGGCGGTTTCTTGTTGGACTTCGATCCCACGCCAAAGGCCGGCGATTCGAGCCACGGGGCAACTTTATCCACCCAGCGCCTGGCGTGTTCGCGCAAACCCGGCCCGCTGAAGTGAACGCCCTTGCCGCCGGAGTCGCGCCACTCGCTTTTGAGGGCGTCGGTGTCCGGACCTTCCAGGGCAATGCCATCCTGCCACAGCGAAGCCTGCGCTGCGCGAATCTCGGGCGAAGCTTCATCGCCGGGCACGTGGTAACTGACCTGCGCCACAAACCACGGAGCGTCCCAACCGATCTCACGCCGCGAATCACGGATGAGTTTTTCCAGATACTCGCGGTACCGATTGCCCGCCAACGTGCGCGTGGGGTCCTGCTGATTCGCATCGCTTTCGCCCTGATGCCAAAGCACCGCCCGGAAGCCGTGCGGCCCGAGTTGTTTCATGCGCTCGACGAACATGCCGAAAGCCTCGCCATTACTTTCCCTTTCGCCAGAGGGGAGCTGGTGCACGCGACCGGTTAGCGTCGGTGGGTTTGGAAACTTCGCGCCCTTCGGCAACCACTCCCGCACACTGGAGGCGCCGATCCCACAGGCAATGAAGCCCACCGGCACGTCAAAGCGTTGGACCAACGTATCGCCAAAGGGAGCCAGAAAACTCCCTTCACCGCCGCTCGCACCGGGTTGGGGATCGTTGGCTAACTGCCAGCGTTTGCCGTCGAAGGTGGCAACCCGGCCGGTCTCTGTTGTCTGCTTCTCCTCACCATGATTGGCGGAGTTGGACTGTCCGGCGACGACGAACACTTCGCCCACGCCGACATGTTCAATCGCGGTTTCGGCGAGAACCTTGCCTCCGCTTGAGACCCGCACTTCCAAGCGATACCAACCGCCCGATGGAAGCTCCATCGTGGCTTGAAATGCCGACGCGCGAAAGGAAGTTACAAGTTTCTGCCAGTCGCCCATTTTCCCAGCGGCAACGGCCCGTGCTTCCAACGTGGTTGCTTTGACATCGAATCCAGCGAGCACGCCTGCGACGACAAGGCTACCCTTGTCCTTGGTCGTACGCTGAACGACCTGATAATCCAGTGGTGAGGAGAACGTGATTTGAGTTCGCTCCACTTGGGCGATGACAAAGTCCACGAGTTCCTGACATTGGAAGAACCCTTCCCACATGTTGTGTCCCTGACCGGCCGGGACGAGGAGTTCCATCTGGCCGCCGAGGGCTTCGTAGCGTTTCCGCACTTCACCGGAGTTCGCCTCGAGGGGAACGGTCTGGTCCATGTCGCCGTGGATGGCGAACAGCGGCACACCCGCTTGGGCCAACCGAGCGAGACGATCAATCGGATTGTGTTTCGTGAGTTGGGCCAAAAGCTGTTCGGCGGTCAGGTGGTAGGCGCCAGCGGCATTCGTCACGCCGGGATAGCTGGTGATATTGCAAACCGGATAAATACCGGCGAACCCCGCAACCTTGTCCGCATTCTCCGCCGCCCAACCGAGCGTCATCAATCCACCCCGGCTGCGACCCAGCAGGACGGCTTTTGGCGCGAAGCTGCGCTGCCGGGTGAGTTCGTCGTAGAAGGCCGAATAAAGCGCGCGCCCGTCCGGACTCCCGTAGGATTCGCCGACATCAATGCCCGCGATGGCGATGCCGGCCTGGGTGAAGCGTTCAAACATCCACTTCTCCTCGTTGCCCGGCAGACCCGGAAGCGTCGGCGCATACCAGACCCAAGGGATTGCACTGTTCGTAGATTTGGTTGGCGGAAGAATCACGAAGGCGGTGTGGCCTTGCACGAGAAACACCTCGCCCGGCAGCGGCAAAACTTTCAACGGCGCATCGGCGGCGGAGAGCGCAACCAGTGGAGCGAGCAGCAGGGCGGAAAACGGGAGGGCGAGTTTCATGGCTTGCTGGCCTTGGGTTGGCGTTTGGCGGCGGCATCATCCGTGGCGTTTGGCGGTGACCACTCGGCAGGTTTTGGATTCTCCACGGCAAGCGGCACAGTGTCGCCAAATGCCAATTGCGCGCGCGCAAGCCTGCCCATCAATTCGGCCACTTTGGGGGCGTGCTCCGGCTTTGGGGCAAGATTGTTTAACTCCTGCGGATCGGTCTGGAGATCGAAAAGCTGGGTCTGGTTGATGAGTGGGTAGCGAATCAGCTTCCAGCGGTCATCGCTTACGGCCCGCTGCAAATCGCGGTAGGCGAAAAACATCTCCGAGCGCGCAGGTTTCGCGGGATCGTGCAGGGTGGGAGTGAACGCGATCCCTTCGCTGGTTTGGGGGCCGGGGACGCCACAGATTTTTCCGAGCGTGGGCAGCAGGTCGAAGAGGAAGCACAGGGCGTCGGTGCGTTTGCCAGCCGGTATGCCGGGCCCGTTGAGGATGAGCGGAACCCGAACGGAGTGCTCATACAGATTCTGTTTGCCGATCAACCCGTGGCTGCCGCGGGCGACCCCCGAGTCCGCGGTGAAGACGACGATGGTGTTCGTTGCCTGGGGCGAGGCCGCCAGGGCATCCAGCACCCGACCAATCTGGGAATCGAGATAGGAGATATAACGGTAGTATTCCGCGTTCAATGCACGCACGGCCTCCGGTGTCCGCGGCCACGGCACGAGTTTTTCATCCCGGATGACCATCTCGCCGTTGTCCCACGCATGTTGGGGCAGGAAGTTGAGCAGGAGTGGAATC
>JANOHH010000550.1:0-5002 GCA_031406395.1 Verrucomicrobiota bacterium
AGCGCAAGCCGTGAGAGCGCTTGCGGGCCTGTCGCTGCTGTGCCGCGGCCCGGCGCTACGGTAGATCGCTCCGGGCTGACGGTGGTTACATCCTGGGCCCGGCCTACTTGGCGTGATGCGATCTTTCACGTTTGAATCGTACATTTGAGTTTTACCTTGGTAGGTTTAGTCTTACCGCGTGATTACAAGTTTATCGACCAAAGGTCAGGCGGTGATCCCGGAGGCGATCCGCGCCCAGGCGCGTTTGCATCCCGGCGACAAGTTGGAGGTCGGCTACGTCAACGGGTTGGTGATTCTGCGCAAGCGGGTGGCGCTGACGCCGGCCAAGGCGCGGGCTTTAATTCTGTCCGGGCGCGAACTGCCCGCGGCGACGGCGAAAGACGAGGCGGAGGTTCAGGAGGCGATTGACGCCGTGCGCCGGCGTCACTCCCGATGAAGCTGGTTTTTGACACCAACATTGTGGCGAGCACGAGTTTCTGGCGGGGCAAACCGTTTGATTGCCTGTCGGCGTGGGCGCGCGGTGAGATTTCGGTATTTGTCAGTCCGCAACTCCTGTCCGAATACTTCGACACCCTTGAGGAGCTGGCCGCACGCTACCCGGACAAGCGGCGCGTGGAGTGGGCGGAAGCGATCACCGCGTCGGCGGATTTGGTTTTCCCGTCGGACCGTGCCCGGGGCGAGACGCCGGATCCGTTTGATGAAATGGTTTTGGAGTGCGCTCTCGCAGCTGACGCCGATTACATCGTGTCGGGTGACAAAAAACAGCTGCTGCCCCTGCGCCAGTTTCGGGGCGCAAAAATCATTACGGCCGACGCGTGCTTGAAGTTGCTGTAAGACATTCCAACCGGAAACCGGCCCCTGCCCGGGCTTCAAATCCCCACGATCAAACTGGAAGCTTCGCCGTCGGCGGCGACAAAGACGTGGCTCATCATCGTACCGAAGGCCGAACGGCCGGAGAATAGGTTGGAGGTGACCGCCGAGGATGATGCTACCGCGACGTGCTCGGGGTTGGGGCGGTTCCATTCTGCGCCCGACCCACTTGTTCCAGTCCGAAGTACCGCCGGAAAACATGCTGGCGGTCTGGCGCGTAAACGCGGCGCCAAGCGCAGCCGGGGAGAAGATTCAGGCTGGCGGGGTAGAGTTGATTCGCAACGTCGCGGTGAAAGCATGCCAAGGAATTGCAAATTCCAAGATGACGGATTACCTCGTATTAGCAGCGCGGAACATCAATTTTTGAAGGGCAGTTTGTTGTTCGCTCGTAGTCGCGTAAGGCAGCACTTGCGAAAGATCGTTTGGTGGCCGTCCGCCGTTGGCGGTTGCAAACGCTTTGTAAGCCGGAATCAACAAATCTTGAGTTTGCGTTGACAAGAAATCGACGGCGCCATACCCGCTGGCGCCAACTGCAATTCGTGAATCAAAAATATCATCTACCGGAGCTTTTTGAGTGATGATGCCATCCGTGCCCACGCCGAGATTGGAAATGGTTTTTGGGGACGTGATCTCCCATCGCTGTAGAATGGATTCATCCACCGCCGAAGTAAAGTGCCGCACCAGTTGGCCAAGATCCGTTGGAAACTGCCCGCCATGGGCTTGCAGATATTGGCTCAACGCCGGATGCAGCATGGCTGCAAACTTACTTTCCCCTGCATTCCGCAAGGCCGCCATTGCCCGGCGATAATCCACGGCGGTATCGAGCTTGGCACTGGCGATATTGAGCCAGTCTTCTTCCGTGAGGAATTGCAGTTCGGGAATTTTTGCTTCCGGGGTTTCTTCCAATCGCTGCTTGAGTTTGTTCATTTTGGCCACCAACGCTTTGGCGGTGATGTCGTTCGGGTCATTAAAGCCGGTGCGCAACCGTCCCACTTCACCCCGTAATCTGAGAAGCTCCGTCGTGCTCTGATTTGATTTCAGTCTCTCATTTTCCGCCAGCAATCCCGCCAGCCGGTTCGTGGCGTTGTCTCGTTGTTGCTGTAGGTGCTCGGCCAGCACCGTTTGTTGGTCCAAGAGCTTTTGGACTTGATCCCGCAGGTTGGACACCTCACGAGCTTCGTAGATTCCAGTGCCGACGGCGGCGACCAGGGTGGCGGCAATGAAAGTTTTTTGGAGCGTAGTCATGGCGATAGTTTTGATGGCGGTTGCGGTTGCAGTGGTGGCAAGGGTTGTTCCGGCAAGCGCGGCGGTCGAAAGCGTGGCGGCCAAACCGGCGGGTGCGACTTGGACCGCGTTGGCTAGAATGACCGCAGACAACGCCGCCGTGGTGCTCACGCCGCGACGACCGAGCAAGGAATGTAGTTTCTCCAGCGCGCGCTCGACCCTCATGCGCGCGGCATTTTCACTGAGGCCGAGCCGGTCGGCGATATCGGCGTGCGGGCGGTTATCGAAATAACGGAGCAAGACCGCTTCCCGGTCGGTTTCATTGAGTTCAAGCATGGCGGCATCGAGCACAGGGCGGAGTTTTTCCCAATCGAGATCGGGGGCCGGGTCGGCAAGCAATTGGTTCATGAGCTGGGCCTCCTCTTCGCACCTTTGCCGGCGTCGTTCCGTACGCACGGCTTTGACCGCGGCGAAATGGGCGGTGGTGTAAAGCCAGCCGGTCAGGACTGGCCGGCCAGCGAGGGAAGCGGCCTTTCGGGCGAGTTCGGCAAAGACCTTTTGCGCCACGTCTTGGGCCAGGTGCGCGTCGCCGTTGACCTGCCGGAGCGCCGCCGAATAAACGAGCGCGAGATGCCGTTCGACCAATTCGGTGAAGGCGCTTTCGGAATTGGTTTCCGCGTATCGGCGGAGCAGTTCACCATCAGGTATCATTCGCAACCTATAGTACCCGGCCAAACCAAAACCGCACAAAATAGATTTCGCTGATGCGCAGGGCGAGAAACACCAAAGGCGGGGCGAGATTTCCGGGATGTCGGTTTGAAAAGTGTAGCCGCCGACGTAAGGAGGCGGATGGTTTGGGCCTGCTTTGCCGAAAAGTCCGCCTCCTTACCTCGGCGGCTACGATTACCCAGAGTCAGCGCAGCGCACCGGATCCAGCAATTTCGGAATTCAAGCTCAGTTTTCACGGCAGGATTGAAATGCAGCACCTACTGCCGCACGTCACGCCCGACGCCGTGGCCGCCGAGGTCCGACGCTGCTGCGAAGTGCTCAGGGTTGGTGGCGGTTACATCTTGGCCCGGACCGCTTATTTCAACCCGATGTGCCGCCGGAAAATATTCCGGCGGTCTATCGCGCGTAACACTCGGCACTGAGCGCGCGGCGGAGGAGAAGATTGAAGGCGACGAGGTGCAGTTCCGCTGCGACACTGCGGTGAAGGCGTTGCGCTTAATCTTTTGCTGGGAGTCGGGGCAGAATCATGTGCTGTTTTTCCCAAACGTCAAAGTGTCCGTCGTCGGAGGTCTGTTTTTGAACACTGCCGTCAGCCAAGCCATAAAACCGCTCCCATTTCCCATCAGGAGTTTGGCGAGGTTGTTGTTCGCGAAAGACAATTCGGTCAGGTGTGTCGCGTCCGTTAACCAATCCTGGGCTGACAAATTCAAATTCATTGATTCCGACGCCACCTGGATATTTCGTGGAGAAAAATGAATTCCCGCTTAGCTGGTCGAAATTTGCAGGATACTGGTCATTGTGCTTCTCAGAATACATCAGCATCGCAAGTCCGAGTTGTTTCATTGCATTAACTACATCTGTTCGATGCAGTTTGAAGCGAGTCACTTCAATTGGTTGGTCTTGCATGGCTGTAATTTGGGTCTGAAGGCGCTCATTTGCTTTCCTTAGGTTTTCGGATTCGCTGTTTTGCTGTCGGAACGTACCGACTTCACCGCGCAGCCTGAGTAGGTCAGCGGAGTTGCGTTTCAGGCGTTCGTTATCGTCGCGGAGCGCCGCGAGTTGGCGTGTGGCGTCGTCATGCTCATGCTGCAACTTCTGAATTTGTGCTGCCAACGGCGCAAGTTTTTGCTGGATCACATGGTTTTCGATGCGCAGAGTTGCGGCCCGGCGCGCTTCATAGATTCCCGTGCCGACAGCGGCGACGATGGTGGCGGTGATGAGAGTTTTTTGCAGTGTGGTCATGGCGATGGATTTGATGGCAGTGGCAGTGGTGGCGAGGGTTGTTCCCGCCAAGGCGGCGGTCGAAAGCGTGGCGGCCAAACCGGCGGGCGCGAGGGGAACGGCGTTGGTTGAAAGCACGGTGGAAAGGGCGACGGCGGTGGTGGTCACGCCCCGGCTCGTGAGCTGGGAGCGCAGCCGTTCCAGCGCGCGGCTCACCCGTTTCTGCGCGGCATCGTCACTGACGCCGAGGGCTGCGCCAATCGCGCGGAAATCGCGGTTCTTGAAAAAACGCAGCAGCAACGCCTCCCGGTCCTCGTCGTTCAAGTCCGCCATCGCTTCGTCGAGGACGGGTTGCACGCGCTCCCATTCGGGCGCGGTTTCGGCAGCGGGGTCGAAGTGTTGCATAGCTTGCCTTTCACGAGCCTGCCGCCGCCGGTCGTCGCGCAACTGATTGAGCGCGAGGAAGCGCGTGCTGCGGAAAAGCCAGCCCACGAGGGAGGCATCCCCGGTCAGCGTGCCGACGAGCGGTTGGGCCTTGCGAGCGAGGTCGGTGAAGACGGTTTGGGCGATGTCCTGCGCCAGATCGGGCGAACTGACCTGCCGCAAGGCGGAAGCATAAACCACTTCCGCATGGCGGCTGACCAGTTCGCGGAAGGCGGCTTCGTCGCGGTGTTCCGCATAGTCGCGCAGCAGTTGGGCGTCGGTCGGTTCCTGCATCTCACCCATTAAACAACCGCCAGTCGCGAAATCCGACAAAGTTTTTTATATTAGAGCCGAAATAGAAGTTTGCGCTACGGTGGGAGGGTCACCGCGCTGCGATGACCAGCGCCGAGGGCACGGTTTCGGTGTCGCCAGTGACAAGTCGCACGGCGCTCATGGGCACGCCCACGGCGTCAGCCGCGATCTGCGCGAAGATGGCTTCGGTGCCCTGACCTTGTTCGCCCACGCTGACCATCAG
>JANOHH010000619.1:0-1859 GCA_031406395.1 Verrucomicrobiota bacterium
GAGACCTTCGCCGCGCTGAATGACTACTGGCACTACGTCGGTTGGTACAGTGATCACCCGGCCCTTTACGCCTGCCATTCCTCGCCGGTGCATGCCCGCATCATCGCCGCACTCGATGCACTTGGCTCAACCCGGGCTACCGCCATTGTGCCGCAACTCATCCGCTCGGTGCCCACCGACCCGGATCGTGGCTTGTTCCCGCCGAACGATGATTACGAAGTGCTCATCGGCCGGCTCCTCCGCCGCAGCGGACGCGGAAATGAAGTCGTCGAAAGCTGTCTGGCTTTGCTCGGTGATCCCTCCGCCAAACTGGCTGCGGACATCAAAGTTGCGCTCTCGACGACCCATCCCGCGTGGGGCGGCCATCCCGGTCCGGAGAATCGCGCCGCACAAATTCTTTCGCTGACGTGCCGCGACCGGCGCGACGAACCACGGGTGCGGGCCGCGTTTGTCCGCTACCGCGAGCTGCCCGAAGAACCCGTCAGCCGCACGTTGGGCAACCCGACCTGGACGCCGGTCCGGCATTGGACGCTGTTCTATCTTGCGCGCGCGCTCGGAAACTTACGCGACCCAGCCTCCGTTGACACCCTCGTGGCCGTCCTGTCCGATGAGCTGAACGAAGCCCGGCATGGGCGGCCCGACCCTGCGCAGCCGGAAATTCATCTATTACAACTGGACTATACGCCGTGCTGGCGCGCGGCCTCTGCCTGGGCGCTGGGGGAAATCGGCGACCGCCGGGCGCGGCCCGCCTTGCTGGGGGCGGTTCGCAACCTCGATAACGCCACGGATGTCCGCCATGCGGCAGCCAAGGCGTTTGGAAAAATTGCCGAGCCGTCCGATCTTGCCGAGTTGAAGAAGCTGGCGGCGGATTACCCGGAGGTTTCGGTTCGGAAAGTTTTGCAAACGGCGTGCGCGCGGATCGGCGGCGCGGAAGACGACGGGGCCAAAATTGCGCTTCAGAAGGGTGGGAATTGAATCACCAATGAACACATCGCTTTCCATGAGCTGTGCGAACTCCGCGAGGTCTTGGAGTGCGCCAGTCCTCTGGCGCTTTTGGACCTGTCCCGAGCTGCGAGTCACCGCCGAAAGCGGCGGAGGGCCGCCGCAGTCCAAGACGCGGTCGCGGGTGGCAATGCCCGTGTTCGGCTCCTTGCTCGGCTGCATGATTCTCGCAGGGGCCGCCGGGGCGGTCCTTGCAGAAGTACCGCTAGTTACTCCGGCGTGTGAGGCCAATCCCACGCACGCCTTCATTATCCCGGCGTGGGCGTTTGATCGCGGAAACGTACAGACTTTCACGAAGGAATATGCCGACGCCGGGCCGATGATCGCGTTCGGTGGCGAGTCGCCGGTCGTCGTGGAGTATGACGTTGAGTTCCCGACCGCGACCGATTACCGGCTGCGCGTCCAGTACGCCGCAGCGGAGCTACGCCCAGTGGCGCTTTCGGTGGATGGCCGCGCGGTCACGAACATCTGCCGGAGCGCGACGGGTTCCTGGAACACGTGCGGCGCCGGGTGGGAGGAGAGCGCGTCCCTCCCGCTGACGGCCGGGAAACACACGCTCAAGCTCGAGCGCGCAGGAAGCTTTCCCCACGTGATGAACCTGCGCTTCGATTCCGCGCTGCCGCTACCAGCGGGGTGGGTCGTCAATCGCCCCCAAGCGCGCAAGCTCGTCGCGGGCGTTTCGACTCCGACGGTAACGCTGCACGAACCCGGGGTGAACCTGCCTGCACTGCGGCGAGCTATTGAGGACCTCGTGCGGACGTTCGGTGGCAGCTATACCAACGGTAGCCGCTACCTGAATCGGCTCGCCGAGCTGGAGTCCGCGGCCGCCACCCAGCAGGAAATCCGTCCGCAATTCA
>JANOHH010000639.1:0-2726 GCA_031406395.1 Verrucomicrobiota bacterium
CGAATTGCCGCGTTGAACCCGGGAGTGCTGGCATCCTGCCGGCGAGTTCCTATCCCTTGTCTGTGTTTATCCGCGTCCATCTGCGGTTAAATAATCATTGGGACGACTCTGCATTTTACATTTTGCATTTTTCATTTCTAATTCACCGGTGATTGCTTTGCTTGATTATGGCTCCGGCAATTTGCGCAGCGTCCACAAGGCGTTGCTCAAGGTCGGCGCCGAGGTGCAGATTGTGCAGCGCCCGGAGGGGATGCGCGCGGCGCGCGCCGTGGTGTTGCCCGGCGTAGGCGCGTTTGATGATTGCGTGCACGCCTTGCGCAAGCAGGAATTGCTGGTAGCCGCCCGCGAATTTATCCAGACCGGAAAACCCTTCCTCGGCATCTGCGTCGGGTACCAGGCGTTGTTCGAGCGCAGCGAGGAGTTCAACAGTTGCGCGGCGGGCCTCAGCATCTTCGGCGGCAAAGTGGTGCGCTTTACTGAGCAGCCCGGCCTCAAAATTCCACAGATCGGCTGGAATCAAATCGTGATCAAGCGGCCGGATTGCCCGCTGTATCGCGGCGTGGCGGATGGCAGCTACGTGTATTTCGTCCACAGTTTTTACCCGCAACCGACGGATGCCTCCATTGTCGCTACGCAAACGGAGTACGGGGCGACGTTTGCCTCCTCGGTCTGGCGCGACAACGTCTTCGCCACGCAGTTCCACCCGGAGAAAAGCCAGGCGGTGGGCTTGCAGTTGTTGAAAAACTTCGTCGCCCTGGCGTCCTAAACGGGAAGCGATGACACGCTTGCGTGATCTGCCATTCTCCGCTACGGTTCTAGCGTCAATCAAACTGACAACCAACGTTTAGCCATTGATACGAAAACAGAAACCAAACTGAAAATTATGCCATTCGAACTCCCCGCCCTGCCTTACGACAAAGCCGCGCTCGAACCTCACATCGACGCCCTCACCATGGAAATCCACCACGGTCGTCATCACAAGGCCTACGTGGACAACCTGAACAAAGCCATCGCCGGCAACGCCGCACTCGAAGCCAAGAGCCTCGAGCAAATCATCCAGGACCTCAGCGCCGTGCCCGACGCGATTCGCGGGCCCGTGCGCAACAACGGTGGCGGCCATTGGAATCACTCCTTTTTCTGGAAGCTCATGGGCCCGAACGCCGGCGGTGCGCCGTCCGGCAAACTCGGGGACGATATCAAAGCCACCTTCGGTTCCTTCACGGACTTTCAGGCCAAATTTGAAGCCGCGGGCATTGGCCGGTTCGGCAGCGGCTGGGCCTGGCTCGTCGCCAACGGTGGCAAACTGGAAATCGTTTCCACGCCGAACCAAGACAATCCGCTCATGGGCAAAGCCGTCGCGGGTTGCGAAGGCAAACCCGTCCTGGCCGTGGACGTTTGGGAACATGCCTACTACCTCAAATACCAGAACAAGCGCGCCGACTACCTCAAGGCGTTCTGGAACGTGGTGAACTGGAACGAAGCCGCTAAGAATTACTGAGCGACGACGCAACCTGTATTGTTTCAATCAAAGCGCGCTGGCGGATTCGTCAGCGCGTTTTTCTATTTGGAGTCCGGTGGCAAGCGCGGCGCGACATCGCTTTCAACCGCTTTGGTAAACTGATTTATCGCAGTTGGGTGAAATTGGGAATGAGTTGTGTTGACAGAATGCGGGTTGCAATTATGGTTTACGACAGCCATGAAAGCCCGAACTGCATTTACGCTGATTGAACTGCTGGTGGTTATTGCCATTATTGCCATTCTCGCCGCCATGCTGCTCCCCGCGCTGGGGAAAGCCAAGGAGAAGGCCAAATCCATCAGCTGCGTCAACATGCTGAAACAAATGGGCACCGCCGGCATCCTCTACGCGGGCGACAACAATGGAAAGTTTTGTCCTACTTTCTGGGTGCGCGACGGCAACGCTCTGCGGAAAGCCTGGTTCAATTATCTTCAGCCTTTTCAAACCACCAACGTGCTCCTGTGTCCCTCCCGGTCGCCGAAATTCAATGAGCTCATCAACAACTATCCCAGCGCCGTGGCGGACAAAGCCATCTCAAATTACGGAGCGAATTTCGCGCTCGGCGGCTGCGATTGGGAGGGGGTTTGGGACGCCAAAGATTGGCCGCAACTAAAGGACTCAGTGGTGCGCCGGCCCGCGAGCACCGTTTACATGACAGATGGCGGCAGCCAGCCGGTCAATACAAAGGACCCACTTAAGTGTGTCACGGCCAAGTCCCCGGAAAAAGGCGGGTGCTGGATTGTTCATGACCCGGCCAATGATGCACCCTGTGGTGGCTGCGTAACGTCATCCGGCGATCCCAACTGGGGTGGCCCTCACCTCCGCCACAACGAGCGGAGCAACGTCTCGTTTGTGGATGGCCACGTGCAAGGGATGAAAGCCTCCCAATGGTATTGGGCCGGGACCCCGTGGCTGAAACCATCGCAAGGGGGCAATTAAGCAGATCCGCTTTTGGCCGGCTGGAAGTTGCCGCTGCGGGTAAAAGTGTTATCCAACTCAAGTCTGCCTTGTATTTGCAGACAATCGCCTTCCCGTTTCCTCCTGCGTCCGTGACCCTGCAACACAATCCTCGCTCGAGTCACCCGCCTCCCGTAGACTCGCGCAAGACGATGAGAAAAAATTTACTCTTCGGGTTTCTGATGGCAGTGGCGGTCCAAGCCTTGCAGGCGATCACACTCTTCGTCAGCCCAGCCGGCGACGATACAAGCCC
>JANOHH010000659.1:0-2880 GCA_031406395.1 Verrucomicrobiota bacterium
CCGATCAATCCAGCCGCGTCACCTGCGTCGTCAATCGTTATGGCCCGAGCGATTTCACCAAGTCCTACGCCAAGAGTGTGGATGCGGCGGAAGTGTTGCCGCTGTTTCTCGGGGGCGATTTACACACTGCCCTTCAGCGTCACATCCAATCCAGCCCGCTCAATTGGGTCACCCCCGACGCAGCGCCCACGTTCATCTTGCACGGCACGGAGGACAAATATGTCGCCTACGAACAAAGCGTGTGGCTGCGCGACCGGCTGCAGGCTTGCGGAGTGGAAGTGGAATTGGTGACGTTCGCAGGCGCGGGCCACGGCTTCAAAGGCACGGACGCGGAAAAGGCAGAGCAGGCGACGCTTGGGTTTTTAGAAAAGCATCTGAAAGCAGCCTTGTCACCTCGGTAGTTATTGCCCTGGAGCTGGGGGGTGGCGATCACCTGCTTGGTCTGCTCAAACAGGTCCTTAACAAAGACAGAAGGCTTGCGTGGTCGTTGGGTAAGGCGCATGTTGCTGCCACCAACGACAGGCACAGATTCGTGACGCCACTTGTTGGCCGAAATTGTGCCGTTCGGTTTGATATGAAAATCTACGAGTCCGGCAAGCACGAGCGCGGGTTCACGCTGATCGAACTCCTCGTCGTGATCGCCATCATCGCCATCTTGGCGGCCATGCTTTTGCCGGCCTTATCCAAGGCCAAGGAAAAAGCGAACCGCACCGCGTGCATTAATAACATGCGGCAATTGGGCTTAGCTATGGTGATGTACACCAACGATTGCAATGACTGGATGCCTTGGTGTCAATGGAACAACACGTACGGCCCGAGTTGGATTTATGCTCCCTATCAAGGGCAGGCCCCAGACCCGTTCAAACTGGTCGGGGGCGTGCTGGTGGACAATCCCGATGTCCTTGCCATCTCGAACGTCGTGGCAGGGGTTTACTATCCGTACATTGGTAATCGGCAGGCCTATTATTGCCCGCTGGACAAAAAGGAAAACAAGGATTTCGTGAATCGGATCCAACGGGTTTCCAGCTATGTCATGAACGGAGCGGTCGGTGGCTTTAAAAACTATGACAGCCGCAAGCGATTTAAGATCAGCCAATTTAACCCATCTGCCTACGTCCAATGGGAGCCAAAAGTGAGCAATTTCGGCGGGCCAACTGGTCCGTACGCTTACAACCAGGGGTTTGATGCCAGCCAATATCCAGAGGGTGAAGAGGGCATCGGAAACCGCCATGGGAAAGGTGCGGGTATCTTGGGGTTCGATGCGCGCGTACACTGGATCTCACTGCAATCCTTCAACCAGGAATCATTGAAGAAACCGGGGATGCTCTGGTGCTTACCCGGAAGTCCGACCGGTCGCTGAACTGTTTATGTGTCTTCTTGTCAGCGAAGGTTTGCCTTGTGGAGCCCGCTTCTGGCCCTTGCGGGGGTGGCTTCTGGTATCTTGTGCTCCCATTTTGATGCTCTCGGCGGCGCTCGGCACGGCGGCGGAGTTCTTGTTCTTCGAGCCGGTGCAACCCCCGCGATCTTTTCAAGTCATTGTCCATCGCGGTCAATCGCACCAAGCCCCCGAGAACACGCGGCCCGCGCTGCAGCGGTGCATTGAGGACGCCTTGGAGTGGGTGGAAGTGGATGTCCGCCTGACCAAGGACGGCCAACACATTCTGTCGCACGACGCGAGCGTCACGGATGCTGCTGGCAAAGTGTGGAAGATCAACGAACACACTTTGGCCGAGTTGCGCCAAGTGGATGTGGGCTCGCGCTTCGCAGCCCGATTCGCGGGCGAGCAGTTGCTTTCGCTGGAACAATGTTTTGCGCTGTGCCAGGACCGGTTGAATCTTTACCTCGACTGCAAAGATGTGAATTGGGAACGGTTGGCGGAGGAGATCCTGGAATCTGGAATGCGACGGCAGGTAGTGGTGTATGCCAGCTTGGAAGCGGCGCGGAAGCTTAGCACGGACACGGAAAGCAAAGTGGCGACCATGACCAAGTGGCGACCCGGATTCGGCGGACCGGAGTGGGCTGTGACCAATGGCCTGTCGGCTGTCGAGATTGACGCTCCCGACCTGACGCCAGCGATTGCCGGAGCGTTCCGCCGCGCGGGAATCAAGGTCCAAGCCAAAGTGCTGGATGGTTGGGATCAAACCGCGATGTGGGATCGAGTGATTGATGCGGGCGCCGACTGGCTGCTAACCGACCTACCCGAGGAACTGCTGGCCCACGCGTTGTGGCGGCGCGTGCCCCAACGGCCGGTTGAGATTTCACTCCATCGGGGCGCCAATCGTTACGCACCGGAGAACACCCTGCCCGCCTTCGCCAAGGGAGTTCGCATGGGGGTTGACTATGTGGAGTTCGACGTGCGGGCAACGAAAGACGGTGCTTTCTTTCTGTTGCACGACTCGCGTCTCAACCGCACCACCGACGGCAACGGTCCCATCGACCAGATCACCGCGGAAGCCGTGCGCAAACTGAGCGCGGGCGTTAAGTTCGGCCAGCCGTTTGCCACCGTTCCGCTTCCCACCCTGGACGAATTTCTGGGTGCATTTGCGAGCAAGGTTGGTTTCTATTTTGATGCGAAGGCCATCCCGCCCACAGCCTTGGCCGAGGCATTGGAACGACACAAAATGGTGGATCGCACCGTGGTCTATCAATCGGCGCAATATCTGGCGGAGCTCAAGGCCATCAACCCACAGATCCGTGGGCTGGCCCCGCTGCGCAGGCCCGGAGACCTTACCGAGCTGGCCGCAACATTGAAACCGTACGCGGTGGATGCGGAGTGGGACATCCTCTCGAAAGACCTGATCGCCCGTTGCCACGCCGCCGGGATCAAAGTGTACTCGGATGCGCTGGGCGATCACGAACGCGTCGAAGATTACCTGCGGG